>DASPKR010000028.1:0-3432 GCA_035627975.1 Pyrinomonadaceae bacterium
TCGGTCGGGCTCTACGTCTTCGTCTCGTCAATCTCTGTTTACGGAGACTTCAGCCGGCCCGTGGACGAAGATTCGCCCGCGGCGACCATGCCGGACGAGACGGTTGAGGAGATAACGGGCGAGACCTACGGCCCGTTCAAGGCCCTGTCTGAGCGTGCTGCCGAGCGGGCGATGCCGGGCCGCACGCTCGTCGTCCGCCCCGGCCTCATCGTCGGCCCGCACGACCCGACCGTGCGCTTCTCCTACTGGACGGCGCGCGTCGCCCGCGGCGGCGAAGTGCTCGCGCCCGGCCGCCCCGGTAAGCAGGTTCAGTTCATTGACGCCCGCGACCTCTCGGACTGGATAGTGCGAATGGCTGAGGAGCGGCGCACGGGTGTTTTCAACGCGACCGGGCCTGAGCGCAAGCTGACGATGGGCGAGTTCCTGGAAGAGTGCCGGGCCGTGTCGGGGAGCGACGCGAGCTTTACGTGGGTCGGGGAGGATTTTCTCTTAGAGCGCGGCGTAGGCGAATGGGGAGAGATGCCGCTCTGGCTCTCCGACGCGAACCAGCAGTCCCGTTATCACAACTCCGTGAGTATTGAAAAGGCGCTCGCGGCCGGGCTCACGTTCCTCCCTCTCGCAGAGACCATACGCGACACGCTCGCGTGGCTGCGCGAGGGGGCGCGCCCTCCAGCGAAGGACGGCGTGCACACGCCCGACCTCACGCTCAGGCCCGAGCGCGAGCGCGAACTGCTCGCCGAGTGGCACGAAAAAACCGGGTGAGGAAGGGCGGCCGCGGCCGCTCAGTGCGAGATGTACTCGTGAAGGAGCTGAAGCTCTGCGCCCTGCTCGCTTATCTCGACGCGCATGATGTCGCGCATCGAGAGCATGCCGATGAATTTGTCGCCGTCCATGACGGGCAGGTGGCGGCTCCCGACCTTCTCCATAAGCTCTAGCGCCGAGTGCGGCGTGTCGTCGCAGGTGATGTGGCCGCGCGGCTCGCTCATCACCTCCCTGATGGGGACGCCCGCCGGGTCGCGCCGCTCGGCGATGACGCGCTTGAGGATGTCGCGCTCGGAGAAGATGCCGACGAGCCTGTCGGCGTCGTCGAGCACGCAGACGGCGCCGATGTCGCGGCCCGCCATGTAGTCGGCGGCGTCGAGCGCCGTCGCCGTGTCGCGCACGAAGTAGGCTTCCCGGTCACACACAACGCCTCTGATGGTCATCATCCCAGTCAACTCCCTCCGGTAACCAGGTTCTAGCTCAGAGCGCGCGTATTATACAAAGGCGGCCCGCCCCATTTGAAGAGTTTTATGCGGGCGGGTTTGTCCCTCTTTTCTCATCCTGCGCGGCTCACTCGAAGAGGAGCCCCTGCGGCGAGGGCCGGCGGAATGTGCGGCGGCCGCCCCCGTCGTGGCCGCGCCCCGTCTTGTTGAAGCCGAGGCGCGCGCAGTGCAGCCGGAAGCTCTTCTCGATGACCTCCCAGTACTCGCCCTTGCCGCGCATGCGCTCGCCGAAGCGGGCTGAGTTGAGGCGCCCGCCCCGCGCTTCGCGCAGGCGAGAGAGCACGCGGTCTGCGCGGGTCGGCAGACGCTCGCGCAGCCGCTGCTCGAAGTAGGGCGCGACGCTGCCGGGAAGCCTGAGGAGGTTTATGAAGGCCGTGCGCGCGCCGGCTTCTTTCGCCCGCTTCAAAAGGCCGGGGATGTCCGAGTCGTTTAGGCCGGGTATGACGGGCGCTATCCCGAGCCCCACGGGGACGCCGGCCGCGGACAGCTCGGCCATCGCGCGGAAGCGGGCCTCGGGCGGAGGGGTGAAGGGCTCGAGGGCGCGCGAGATGTCGGGGTCGGCCGTCGAGATGGAGAAATAGACGGCAGCGCCGGCCTCGCGCGCCAGCTCCGCGAGCAGCTCTGCGTCGCGGCGCACGAGCGCCGACTTCGTCACGACGCCGACGGGGTTCCGGAATTCGAGGCAGACTTCGAGGCAGTGCCGCGTCAGCCGGTAATGCGCTTCGAGGGGAAGATAGGGGTCTGAGGTGAAGGAGAAGACTATCTCGTCGCCCCGCCACGAGGGGCGCATGAACTCCTCCCGGAGGAGTTCGGGGGCGCGCACCTTTGCGACGATGCGCGTCTCGAAGTCCGTGCCGGCGCCGAAGCCGAGGTACTCGTGCGTGGGGCGGCTGAAGCAGTAGGAGCAGGCGTGCGTGCAGCCGCGGTAGCAGTTGACCGAGTAGTCGAAGCCCACGTCGGGGCTGTCGTTGTGCGTGATGACGCGGCGCGTCTCGGTCTCCTCGAAGACCTCGATTCTGGTCTCGGGCGGCTCGCCCACCCACTCGACGCTGGTCGAGAGCCACGGGTTCGGGGGGTTTTCGACGTAGCGCATAAAAGAGTTCTCCCGGCCGGCCCGTCGGTGACGAATGGGCCGCTGGCTGTCATCCACTTAGGCTGTTCGGGAGTTTCGTACAGCGTGAATCGGGAGCGCGAAGTGAAGTCATTATAGCAGCACTTCTTTAGCCGCGCTCGTCCCACGTGACGAAGAAGAGGCGGTAGCGGTCGGGGTCTTCGAGCGTGACGAAGCGGCCGCCCCAGCCCTCGTCCTCTGGCGGCGCGAGCTCGAAGCCGCGCGAGCGCAGACGCGCGTAGAAGTCTTCCACGTCGGCGACCGTCAGGAAGAAGTGGACGCCGCGCCCGCGCCGCGCCATCGCGAGCGGCACCTGCGCGAGCATCAACCGGAGGCCGCCGGAGCGCAGCGTCGCCATCGGCGGCTCGGCCATGCGCTCGTGCGACTCTATCTCGAAGCCGAGCCCCGCGGCGTAGAAGTCGAGCGACTCATCGAGGCTGTTGACCTCGAGGAACAGAAGCTCCAGGCCCGTCACGCCCGCGCCGCTCACAACGCCACCAGAAGCAGATAGACGCCGTAGCCGCCCGCGACGACGCACGACCAGAAGACGACCTCCTGCGCCCAGACCAGCCGCCGCATGAGGTGGCCGGGGCCGACGCGGCTCCGCGCGAACGTGAGCGCGCCGTGAGCCATCAGCACGCCGAAGAAGACAAGGCCTAGGGCGAGCAGGGCGAGCGGCCAGAGGAAGCGGACGTAGTGCGCCTTGACCAGGAAGAGGAGCACCAGGCCGACGAAGAGGCAGAACCACGCTCCGACGATGCGGCCGCTGAAGGGGTCTGCCGCGGCGCCGGGCGAAGAGGCGGGCGTGTGGGCCTGATATTTCTGGCGCGGGCGCCGGGCGCGCCGCCGAGAGTCGTAGTCGAGTCGCGCCGTGTCGTCGCCGAGCACGCGCCAGGCTTCGTTGAGCGCCTTCATCTCCTCCTCGTCGCCGCCGCGGTCAGGGTGGCGCTCGCGCGCGAGGCGCTTGTAGCGGCGCTCGATCTCCTCGCGCGCATCGCCCTCGCCCGCGCCCAGGATGGAGTAGAAATCCTTTTCGTCCGTGCCGCCCAAAGAGAC
>DASPKR010000029.1:0-14778 GCA_035627975.1 Pyrinomonadaceae bacterium
CTACGAGAAGACGCACTCGAACATCGTCGAGGTCAAGGCGCGCGAGGGCGTCGTAATCTCGGTGCTCACCGAGGGCGACGAGATGTCCGCCAAAGTCTCCGACCACGTCATAGAGATACCGCCGTCCTCCGACCTCCTCTCCCCCATCCTCGCCATCATCCCTCTCCAACTCCTCGCCTATCACATAGCCGTCCGCCGTGGCTGCGACGTTGACCAGCCCCGCAACTTGGCGAAGTCCGTTACGGTTGAGTAGGCCTGTCACCCCGGCCTGCCTCGCATGAGGCAGGCCGGGTCATTGCTTCGCTATATTACAGCCCCAACCTCCGGACATGTGGATAGCAATAATAATTTATCCTCGGGTACTCTAAATCTTGCATTTATATTCCGCTATAAGAACCGGCCTTACCAGGTTAAGCATTCCTATGAGCCCAAACACAATCGTCAATTGCAGCCTGTAACTCATCTACCGTTTTATACATCCCGGGGGTTGCTACGAATTGTACACTCCGAGGGTACATCTCCATATATTTTCTTTGGACTATGAAATTCCATTCCTTTGTCTTGATAACATCCAAGACTTCGCCTGCAGCATTGACCACAACAATAGACCATTGTGGCGCGTATTTACGCAGTGGCTCACGCACATCTAAGTTATTTATTAACTCAAAAACTCTTTCAACGGTCATGTTAGAACTCAAATTTAAACCGAGTCTTTTTCAGTAAGTCCGGACGAGATTGAATCATAAATACCTCGGCCCGCGAGAATTGCCCGCCTCCTATTTGTATAGCCTCTTCAAGAGTGCGCGGCACATTGTCCATGTAATAGATGATTCTATCGCTACTGCGGATATCTCGATAGTTCATCCTGAATATTTCCCGCGCGCTGGTGCTGCTTGTTGTTGATATACGTCCTCCTTCTTGCGCGGCAAGCCTCTCAAGCCTTGACATAGGCCCGCGGCCTAGAACAAGCACGTCCTCAGTGACAGCGCTACTGGTGGAGCGTGCAGTGAGGCCCCTGCCAACGCCGTTAGCAAGGCCGACAGCACTAATAATGATGTCAGGCCTTTCACGTATCGCCCCCCAACTCATCATTTCTGCTTCGTACTCAGGCGTGTATGTAATTTTCCACCCTTGAGCAACTTCCCGAGGCGTCCCCCAAGGCTCAGACGTCAAGAGATAACCTGCCAGAGTTCCCGACCGCATAATATTCAAGCCATAAGCGACTATTTGTCCTGCCGGCCCATTGGGATTTAACTCGATTTGGTATTTATCGGAAATCTTATAGGTAATTCGCCCGCTACCATCGGGCTTCAACTCGGTTGTACCGGTTCTGTCGTCCCCTTCCCCGTACCAACTAACAGTACACAAGCCATCATTGTTAGGGGTATTATTTATGCGCCACTCCAAACCTGTCGGGTCGACATAAAGCAATGGATTATTTAGCACGTAAGAATAGCGGTTCCAGCTTTGCGGGCTAGGGGGGTTGGCAGATGAGAGGAGAGGGTCAGGTGAGGTAAATCGTCCAGTGGAGTTACCATAATATCTCGCCTGCGCGTAATCCAACCCCGTCTCAACATCCCTCTCATACCCGGTAAACTTCTGCCTGACGTTATCCACTTGACCGTAACCCTGCCCGGTTACCCGGCCGGCGGCGCCGGCGGGGAGTTCTTCGCCGAAGGGGAGGTAGTCGTGGCGGGTGACGGCGTCGAGGGCGCCCGTCGGGTCGAGCGTCATGCGGGGGGTGCCGAGCTGGTCGGCGACGAGCCAGCGGAGGTCGGCCTCCGCGGTCGTGTACTTGAAATCCACGGGGACGTAGGAGTTGCCGGCCCCGCCTGCCGGAGTCCAGCTCGTGCCGTTGCCGCTAAAGGCGCCGCTGGTGATTGAGGCGGCGGTTGATGGGGTGAGAGAGGTGCCTGAGTAGTCGTGCCACTTGTCGCCGCCGGAGACCTCCGTGCTTACAACGTAGTACGAGGCGTTAGCGGAGAGCGTGACGTGGGAGGCGAGCGCGGCGTACTTGAACTGTCCCGGCGCGCAGCCCGACATGGAGACCGAGGCGGAGGCCGCCACCGTGTTGTCAGAGGCTTTAATCACTTTGAGGGTGTGCGCCTTCGCGTTGCCGGAGGCGCACATGCGGCCGAGAGAGGTGACGGTGAGCGGTTGGGCGCCGACGCTCACCTTCATCCCGACCTGACCCGTGTAGTTGTTTCGGAGCACGCCGAGCGATGAGACGACGGCAACTAGCTGTGCGCCCGGCACCTCGTAGGCCTCGAGCTCGACCACGCGGCTGTGGTGGAAGAGTGCGCCGCCGACCTTGACCCTCACCTTGGGGGTGGTCAGCGGCGGGAAGGTGAACCGGCGCCACACAAGGCTGTTGTCAGTCACACTCCCGTCGGGCACGGTCGCCCAGGCCGAGCCATCCCAGTACTCCACGTCGAAAGACTTAATGCCGTACTGAGTGAACGTCATCGCCTCGGTCGGCTCCAAAGGGCTGGCGATATTGTCCTGCGCGGTGAAGACCGAGACCTCGTTGATGATTTTAGCGCCCGCGAAGGTGACCTCTACCCAGTCGGGGTAGGAGTCGGCCGTGGAGTCGTTCCAGCCGCCGCCCGAGCCCCAGTTCAGGCCGCGCCGGTCTCCGTTGATGACGGAGGAGGCCGGGTAGCCCGTGATGGAGGACGAGGACGAGGCCGTCGCGCCGTTTGAGGCGAGCGCCACGTTGGTGCGCGGCCCCGCGCCGGGGGCGGGAGGCCCGGCCGTGACGAGCAGCTCGCCGTTGCGGTAGCCGTGCTCCTTCTGCGGCGAGGCGGGGGAGGCACCTGCGGCGTACTCGGCCAGAAGTTCGCCTCCGAAGCCGTAAACCTGCCAGACCTCCGCCCCGGCCCCGGCGCCGCGCTTCACGCGCCGCCCGTCGGCGTCGTAGGTGTAGAGGGCCGCCTGCGACGCGCTGAACTCGGCCGAGGTCATCCTGTTCTCGGCGTCGTAGGCGCGAGCGCCTTCGCCCGTGTAGGCGTCGCGCGTGAGGTTGCCCGCCGCGTCATAGCGCATGCGCCGTTGCGAGTCGGGCAGGGCCGTGTCGCCCGGCGCGTAGAGGCGGTTGGTCGCGGGGAGGTCTGCCGCGTCGAACTGCGGCTCGGGGACGCGCCACTGCGTCTGCGAGTTGTCCCAACTGGCGGCCGCGTCAACGAGCCGGTTGCCCCAGCGGTCGTAAGCGTAGCCCTGCGCCCACTTCTCCTGCCCGCCCTGCACCTCGCGCACGCGGGCGAGCCGGTTCAGCGGGTCGTAGTCGTAGAAGAAGGTCGTGAGCCAGAAGCCCGTGACGGCCTCGTCGCCGGGGACGTAGATGTCCTGCTTGCGTAGGTTCCCGTTGTTGTCCGTGCCGGAGCCGGCCCACGACTGGTTGGAGTAGTGGTTGATGATCGCCCCGCGGTTCCAGTTCGTCTCCTGCCCCGGCGCGTCGGCGGCGAAGGTGCTCACCCTTATCTCGGAGAGCTGCCCGGCAACGTTGTAGAAGCGTTTGTTATAGACGGGCGCCTGCGTGCCGAAGCGCTCCTGTCGCACGCGGCCCGCCGCGTCGTAGATGAAGGAGTCGGAGTAGGCGCGGCTGACGCCGTCGCCCAGATTGCCCGCGAAGGAGGAGAGGCGGCCGGCGGCGTCGTACGTGTAGCCGACCGAGCGGCCCGACGGGTAAGTCTGCGACGCGACGTTGCCGGCGAGGTCGTAAGCGCGCGCTACCGCGAAAGGCTGCCCCCATGCGTTATTCAACCAGAACTGCTGCGTGTGTTGCGCGGGCCGCCCCGACTCGTCGTAGGCATTTACGGTCGTCAGCGCGACGCCCGCCGCCTCGCTCTTCCAGGGGCGCCCCTTGCCCAGAGTCGCGCGGTCGTAGGAGCGGTTGACGGCCGGCGTTGCGTTCGGCGCGGTCTCGCCCGCGTAGCGCACCGTCGTGTTGCGGTTGAGGCCGTCGTAGGTGTAGGTGGTCATCACGCCGCGAGCGTCCCTGCGCTTAATGAGGTTGCCGGCGGCGTCGTACTTGTAGCCGGAAGACCAGAGGCCGTTGTTCGCGCCGTCGGGGTAGGAGTCTGAGAGCGCAGGGAACTCAGCGTCCGTCGGGAACGCGCCCTGCTCGGGGTGTTTGGCGCGCACGAGGCGGGAGAGCGAGTCGTACAGGAAGAAGCGCCGCTGGCCTCCCTGCTCCACGCGGCGCAGGTTCCCGAGCTGGTCGTAAGTGTAAAAAGTCTCGAAGCCGTAGCCGGGGACGCCCGGCGCTTCGATTACCTTCGAGAGCCGGCCGAGCGCGTCCGCCACGCTCTTGCGCGCCTTGCCGTCCTGATCAGTGACGGTAGTCTCGTTGGCCCAGTAGGAGGTCGTCACCGCGCCCTTGAAGGCCGGGGTGCCTTGCACGCCGGCCGGCTCGGGCCGCGCGGCCCCCTGGAACGTCGCGACCTCCACGACGCGGCCCGCCGCGTCCCTGGTGACGCGCTCCCAGCCTTCGGGCGTGCTGCCGTCGCCCGCGCGCTTCGGGTGCGAGGTCAGCACGACTCGTCCCATCTGCACGTAGGCGGTCTGCGCCGAGATGGTGTAGGCGGCGCCGCCCTCGCCGTGCTCGGCGAGCACGACGCGGCCCAACTCGTCCTTCGTCTCGCGCGACTTGAGCCTGCGGTCGCCCTCGGCCGCCAGGTCCGACTCGGCCCTGACGCGGCGGGCCGCGTCCTCGTAGAAGGTGGAGACCTTCCGGCGTTGCGTGACGCCGCTAATAGCCACTGCCGGGGCCGTCACTACTCCGGGCCTCGCGAACGGGTCGGGCTCGCCCGTCAACTGGTTCACGTAGCTTATCTCGGTCGTCTGGTTGTTCGCGTCGGTTGTGCTCGTGACGAGCCCCGTGAAGTAATCGTAGGCGGCGCGCGTAATCTGCGGCCCCGTCCCGTTCAGGGGGTCAACGGTCGTCTTGGTCGGGAGGGCGTGCGTCGCGTCCTCGTAGGAGAACTCTGTGAGGTTGCCGTTGGCGTCGGTCGCCGTCAGCACGTTGCCGTAAGAGTCGTAGGTGCGCGACGCCGTGGCCCACGTGTCGTTCGAGGCGCCTGCGTCGCCCTTGTCATCCAGGCGGCTGACCTGCGTCACGTTCCCCTTCGTCGGCGCGGCCCCGTAAGCCTGCCCGTCGTAGCTGAAGCGCGTGATGCTCGCGCCCACGCTCGCCTCCCTGACGGCCCTAATGATCGAGGGCGTACCCCTCGCGAGCGCCCGCTTGGCGTACACGAGGGAGGAGGAGGCGGCCGTGCCGGGGCTGTCGTGATAGCTCGTGACCGTCGTGCGCAGCAGAGTCGCTTCCGCAGGCACGCCGGCAGGCACACGCTCGCCGTCGCGCGCGACGAGCGACGGGCTGAACCAGTCGTACTCCTTGACCTCGGTGACGTTGCCGTTAAGGTCGTGCGAGAACGTCTTCGCAGACATCTTCAAGGCGACGCCCTGCGCGTCCGTCAGCGTCGTGTACTCGGCGTCCACCACCGGGTTGAAACTCACCTCGCCGCCGGGCGAGCCCGTAGCAGCGCCCGCGAACGTCAGGTTCGTCCAGTGGCGCTCGACCACCACGCCGGAACGGGTAGATCGGTACACAAGGCCGGCCCTCCCGACGGCGTAGCCGTAGCCCGGGCTATGAGCGTAGGACTCCTCGTGCGAGTACGTCCCGTCCGGGTTCTGCACGCCGCCCCCCGCCTCGCCGATGGAGTCATACTCCCAGGTGTCGGTCGTGCCGTCGTGTGTTACCTGCTTCCGCGTGATCGGCTCCTCGGCGATCGAGTCCGTGCTCAGCACGGGCGTCTCGTTGTCGTGGTCGAGCCTGTACGAGTAGGCGACCGTGGCCCCGAGCGGGGTGGTCATCTGGCTGAGAGAGCCCCACCCGGCCGAGGCGGTGGTGTTGAGCGTCTCGGGCGCGGCCCCGCAGGAGGGGCGGTAGAGGCCGTACGCCGCCTGCTCTGTCGCGTCCGAGTTGTAGCCGAAGGTGAAGCGGCGGCCCGCCTGCCCCGGCTCGGTCTGCGGGAAGACGATCTCGCGCACCACACTCACGCCGGTCGCAGTAAGCGCCCTCTCGTGTTGGCACTCCTCGCCCACGGACGCGTCCCAACCCCCCGTCGTGTAAACCTTGCCCCGCACGGTCGTCGTTCCCATGTTGACGAGGACGCTCATCCACGCGCCGCCCGCCACTTGGTACTCGACGCGGAACTGCCCTTGCCCGCCGCCGGCCGCCGGGTCGTGGATCACTTTAATCTCCCGCCCGGTCTGCTCGTCCTGATAGTGGTTGGTGAAGGAAGCCCCGGATTCGGAGAATATCTTGATGCTGTTGCCGTTATTATCCTTGACGCGCTGGACGCCGTCCGCAGTCTGCACGACCTGCGTGCCGTCGGGCATAAAAAGCGTCCAGTCGTTGACGCCTTTAACTATGACCGTCAGGTATGTGCCGTCGAACGAGTAATACCGGACGGGGTTGGTCGCGCTCGGCAGGAGGTCGAAGTAACCGCGCAGGAAGTCCTGCGTGCCGGAGTAGGGGGCGTGGCCTTCGGGGCGCAGTTCGCGCTCGGCCCCGTCGGGCGTGCGCAAGACCACCTTGTACCATTCACGCAGGAGGAGTTGGCGCTCCCAGTAGGGCAGACTGCCGTCGGGCGGGGGTATCTCGTAGTCGAAGTCTTCGTGGGCGTTGCGGACGGAGAGATGGTAAGCGCCGCCGACTCTCCACCCGCCGAGGTCGCTTAGCTGCGGCGTATCTACGGTGTAGGGCTGCCACGTCGCGTTAGGTATATAGGCGTGCTGGGCGCGCGTCACGTTCCAGAGCTTGCTGTTGTAAGTGGCGCTCACCGTCCAAGAGAGCTTGCCGCCGGCGACGGGCGGCAGTGAGGCCAGCGGGATCGAGATGTTCACGTTGCCGCTCGTGAGGTTTACGCTCTCGATGTCGGAGACCGAGTAGGCCGCGCCCGACACCGCGCCGCGGTCGGGGCGGGCCGCGGTCTGTGGCGACGACTGTGCGAAAGCCCCCGGGCGCGCGAGGGCGCAAAGCAGGGCCGCAAGGAGGAGGCGACGGGGCGAAACGGTGCGGGCGCTTTTCATGAGGAACCTCCAGCTACTGCGCGGGGCCGTTCGTGACGTTCGTAAGGGTAAGTTCCATGACGACCTGCCCCTCCAGAGACCAGACCGTCCGCGAGGGCCACAGCTCGCCGCCATGATCGCCCCAGCCGGTAAGCTCGGCGACGAGTTGCCCGCCGCGCCATTCGGAGACCACTCTGCCGAGGAGGCCGGTGGAGGAGTCGATGTAGTAGAGCCGCCACCCGCCCTCGGGCTCCTGCCCGGCGACGCGCACCACGTCGTAGAGCGGGCCGGCGTAGCCGTCCCCGCCGCCGTCGCCGGACAGCCTCACTCCTCGGGCCACGACGTAGTAACTGGCGCCGCGCAGTTGCGCCAGAACGAACCGGTCGGGGCTGTCGAGCGCTATCCTCTCGACGACGGCGCGATCCTCATCAGTTATCTCGTGGCCCGGTGAGGTGGCGCCGCGTTCGGCGTCCCACACGAGGGTGTCGCGATTGGCAAACGTGACCTCTACGACTTCGCTATCGCCCGTCTGTTCGCGCCGAACGCGCGCGCGGCGAGCCTCGTCGCCCACGCTGAGCGTGCAGGCAAAGACGGTCACTTCACGGCCCTCTTCGCGGAACCTGCGCCCGAGCCTGCGGCTCATGGCATGTGCGGCGGGGCTTAAGGAGAGGTTGCGGTGGCTCCTCGCGCTGGCGGGCGGCTGTTGCGAGACGGGCGCCGCCGCCCCGGCTGAGGTGGCGCGGCGGCCGGCGCGAAGCCCCGCGACTGTCAGGGCCGCGGCGCACAGGCCGAGCGCGAAGAAGATTGCGGTCGCCGACGTGGCCGTCCGGCACCGCCGGAGGGCAGGCAGTTTTACTCTCATGGGCTTCGGCCGCGGCTGTGCGCCGTGATGGTCGTGGCGATTACGTGAGGCTAACGGAGGTGGCCGGTAGCTTCCGAGAGCGAGGCCGAGTGGTGGGATTTGGTTGCGTGATTTTGGAGGCGGGCGAACGCTACGCCTCGCCGCGCGCCTTGTCAACAAAAAAATTCGCGCCGGCGCAGAACAGCTTCACTGAGAACAGAGGACTTAAGGGGGTTGTGCAACACGCGCGGCGCTCTTTCTACTCGACGACGCGCGCGACGACGCATTTCAGGTAGAGGGTTTCGGGGACGCCGAGCAGGACGGGGTGGTCGCTCGCCTGCGTGCGGCGCTCGACGAGCTGTGCGCGGCGGCGGGCGTCGCGGGCGGCGGAGGCGATTGTTTCCAGGAAGAGCGGCTCGGTCATGTGGTAGGAGCAGGTGCAGGTTATGAGAGTGCCGCCGGGGCGCAGCAGCTTGAGGGCGCGCAAATTTATCTCCTTGTAGCCGCGCGCGGCCGCGGGGAGGCTTGCGCGGTTCTTGGCGAAGGCGGGCGGGTCGAGGACGATTGTGTCGAACGAAGCGCCCGCGGCCTCCATCTCGCGCAACGCGTCGAAGACGTTCGCCTCGCGGAACTCGGCGTTCGCCGCGCCGTTCAATTCCGCGTTGCGTCGGGCCGAGGCGACGGCCTCGGCCGACACGTCCAAGCCCAGCACGCTCTCGCAAGCCGGCGCGACGCTCAGCGCGAAGCCGCCGTGGAAGGTGAAGCAGTCGAGCGCGCGGCCCCGCGCCCACGAGCGCGCGGCCCTGTGGTTCTCGCGCTGGTCGAGGAAGGCGCCGGTCTTCTGCCCGCCTAGCGGCGAGACGAGGAGCCGCACGCCGTGCTGGTTTATCTCTATCTCGCCCGGCTCCCCGCCCCAGAGCACGCCGGAGCGAAGCGGCAGCCCTTCGAGGGAGCGCACGCGCACGTCGTTGCGCTCGACGATCGCGCGCGGAGCGAACTCCTCGACCAGCAGCTCGACTATGGTCGCCTTCAGCGCCTCAGTCCCCTGCGAAAGGGTCTGGACGACGAGCACGTCGCCGTAGCGGTCAACTATGAGAGAGGGCAGCAGGTCTCCTTCCGAGTAGATGAGGCGGAAGGCGTCGGCCTCGCGCGCCAGGCCCTCGCGGCGGGCGGCGGCCGAGCGCATGCGCGCGCGCCACCACTCGCGCCCGACCTCCTCATCCCCGGCCGTCAGCACGCGCAGGGCTATCTCGGAGCGGTCGCTGTAGAGCGCCTGACCGAGAAAGCGCCCGCGCTCCTCGCGCACGCGCACTACCGCGCCGCCCGCCGCGCCGCCCGCGTCGCGCACGTCACTCCGGTAAACCCACAGGTGGCCGCCCCGCGCCCGCTCGGCGCCCTTGCGCGTGATTGTGACTTCGGGCTGGCCCATCGGACGGGTTCGAGGCTCCGGCTTATCTTGCGTACTTGCCGAAGCGGGACATGAACTCGACGGTGGTGAGGCCGCCGGCCTCGGCGAGCTTGGCGACCCACGCGCCGTCGCGGAAGTCTTTGCGGCCGAGGCGCATCATGTAGTCGCGCGCCACCTGGTAGCTCTCTGTGCCTACGTCAACGAAGCGCTGGCGGCCGCGGCCCGTCGCCGGGTCGAGCACGTCGGAGAAGGGGACGGCCTCGAACTCGCCGCCCTGCGTGGTGATCATCGAGCCGGAGCCGCCGGCCGAGAGGTGCTTGAAGGCGGCGTAGCCGAGGTCGCGGGCGTACTCGGCGTCGAAGGGTATGGGCGGCGCGCAGCGCAGCTCGTAGCCGATTGTCTTGTCAACGACGGTCGCCTTCACGCCCCGGCGCTCGAGCCGCGCCTGAACCTCGCTCTTGACCTTGCGGCCGAGGTCAATCTCGGCGACGCGTATGTTGCCTTGCGCGTCGCGGTCAACGTCCTGAAGCTCGGCGACCTCCTTCGGGTCGAAGTGCTCGACCAGCGCCTCGGAGAGCAGGACGACGCCGTGCGGGCGCCCCATCGCGCGGCGCTTGATGACGGTGCCTTCTACTATGTCGCAGATGTCTGAGAGCGAGACGCGGGCGCCGCCCCCGCCGAACTCCTCGGGGATGATGGTGCAGGTGGCGCCCGCCGCCTTGCCTATGCCGAGCGTGAGGTGGCCGGTGGGCCGCCCCATCGTCACGCCCAAGTACCAGCGCGAAGTCGTCTTAGCGTCCTCCATCAGGCGCTTGACGAGCTCGACGCCGACGTGGCGCGCCGTCTCGTAGCCGAGCGTCGTGACGGGCAGGGGCAGCCAGAGGTCGTTGTCTATGCTCTTAGGCACCTGCACGACGCGTATCTCGCCCGCGGTCGCGCGCTCGATCGCCGCCGAGCTTTTCACGAGGTCGTCGCCGCCCACGGTGACGAGCGCCTCGATGCCGAGCTTCCTCAAGGCGGCGACCGTGTTGTCGAGGCTCTCGGGGTCGCGCGTGATGTCGCGGCGCGAGGTGCCCAGGATCACGCCGCCGTCAACGTGTATGCGCGACACCTCGTCAATCGTCATCTCGTGCTGCTCGTCCGTGTAGCGCTGGGCCAGCCACTCGAAGCCGTCGTGGAACCCCACGGCCGCGCAGCCCGCCTTGACGGCCTCGATGACGACGGCCGAGATGACGCCGTTCGTCCCCGGCGCCGGCCCGCCCCCCACCAGAATCCCGATTCGTTTGATCGCCATAGGAGTTAAAGGGGAGTCAGGAGGAGACGTGGCCGCTCATGTAGCCGAAGCGGTCGCGGAACTGCTCTTCCGAGAGGTTGCCGGCCTGCGCCATCTTCCGGGCCCAGGAGGCGTCGGCGAAGTCCCCGGGCTCTAGCCTTATCATGTACTCGCGCGCGACGCGGTAGCCTTCGCTCGCGACGTTGACCATGCGGACGCGCGTCCTGCCCGTCCCCGGCTCGCGTATGTCCGCGAAAGGGATGGGGATCATCTTGCCGCCCTGTATGCTTATCATCGCCTCGCTGCCGCCGGAGGTGAGGAAGCGGACGGCGCTGTAGCCGAGGTCGCGGCAGTAGGCGGCGTCGAAAGGGATGGGGTCGGCGCAGCGCAGCTCGTAGCCTATGTTCTTGTTGATGATGGTGACGCGCAGGCCCCGCCCGGCGAGCCGGCCCTGGACCTCTGCCTTCACCTTGCGCGCGAGGTCAACCTCGGCGAAGCGTATGTGGCCGTGCTCGTCGCGCTCTACGTCCTGCAATTCCGCAAGCTCGGCCGGGTCGAGCTTCTCAATCAGCCCCTCGGCCAGCACCGCCACGCCGAACTGGCGGCCCAACGCGCGCCGCTTGATAATCGCGCCCTCGACTATGTCGCAGATGTCCGAGAAGGCGACGGTCTCGCGCTCGAACTCCTCGCCGATGACGGTGAGGGTGGCGCCCGCCGCCTTGCCAATGCCGAGCGCGAGGTGGCCCGCCTTCCGGCCCATCGCGACGACTACGAACCAGCGCTTCGTAGAGCGCGCGTCCTCCATCAGGTTATAGACGAGCTCGACGCCGACGTGGCGGGCCGTCTGGTAGCCGAAGGTCGGCACGTGAGCGGGGAGCGGCAAATCGTTGTCAATCGTTTTGGGGACGTGGACGACGCGAATCTGGTGGCCGGAGCGCTCGGCGACGAAGGAGGAGGAGAGCGCCGTGTCGTCGCCGCCGATGGTGACTAAGTGCGTGACGCCGAGCGAGCGCAGCGTCTCGACGACGGCGCGCGTGGCCTTCTCGGACTTCGTCGGGTTGTCGCGCGCCGTGCCGAGCACGGAGCCGCCGTCCAGGTGTATGCGCGACACGTCCTCGATGCGCAGGGGGCGCACCTTCGAGGCGTCCTCGCGTATGAGGTGCTTGAAGCCGTCCTGCACCCCGAGCACCTCGAAGCCCTCGTTGGCCGCCTCGATGGCCGCGGCCGAGATGACCGCGTTGATGCCGGGGGCGGGCCCCCCGCCGACGAGTATCGCCAGCACGTTCTTCGTCGCCATTCTTCTCCCGCCAGTCTGAAGCTTTCCGGTTTCCGGGGATTGTACATAAAAGCGGAGCGCGAGCGCGAGCCGCCGCCGTCTTGAAATCCGGCCCCTTTCAGAGTAGCCTTGAGCACGAAGGGATAAATCTTAGAAAACTCTCGGAGGTGAATTCTTTAATGCCTGAAGTCGGGGACATGGCCCCGGACTTCGAGCTGCCAAGCCACCTTGCCAAAGACAAGAAGGTGAGGCTCTCGGATTTCCGCGGCAAGCAGAACGTCGTATTAGCCTTTTACCCGCTGGCCTGGACGCCCGTTTGAACGGCCCAGATGCCGGCCTACGAAGCGGACCTGGATCGCTTCAAAGGCTACGATGCCCAGGTTCTGGGCATCTCGGTCGACTCGGTGCCGTGCAACGCGGCGTGGGCTAAATCGCTAGGCGGGCTCTCTTACGACCTACTGTGCGACTTCCACCCGAAGGGCGAAGTCGCCAAGGCCTACGGCGCGTGGCGCGAGAAGGATGGCATTTCCGAGCGCGCGCTCTTCATCGTGGACAAGCAGGGCAAACTCGCCTACAAGGACATACACGACATAGGCGACCAGCCCGACAACGAGGAGCTCCTCGACGTGCTCCGCAAACTCTAAGGGGGAGATGACAGATGCCAGGTGCTGGGTGTCAGTCGGGGGCTTCTCTTTGACCGACACCTAGCATCTGGCATCTGTCAACTATTCTTTCATGCCACTTTCGCGCAAGTGCGTGCCGTTCACGCCGTTCGAGGGCGAGCTGGCGCGCTCGACGGTCGCAATCGTCTCGGCCGGCGGCGTGCACCTGCGGGAGCAGGAGCCCTTCAACACCGCTGACGAGCTGGGCGACCTGACCTTCCGCGTCATCCCGCCCGACGCGGGCGCGCCCGAGCTTATGGTCTCGCACCACCACTACGACCACACGGACGCCGACCGGGACATCAACGTCGTCTTCCCCCTCGACGTGCTGCGCGACCTGAGGGAGGAGGGCTCCATACGGGAGCTTGCGCGCAAGCACGTCGGCTACATGGGCTACACCATGCAGCTCAAGGCCATGTACGAAGGCACCGCGCCCGAGATAGCGAACGAGATAGACCGCGGCTCGGGCGCAGACGCCGTCGTGCTGACGGGCGGTTGACCGAACGTCTGCCACCGCACGGTCGTAGCGGTACAGCGCGAGATAGAGATGCGAGGCATACCGACGGTGCTCATCACCGTCAGCCCCGAGGTATCGGCGCAGATGCGCCCGCCGCGCGCCCTCTACCCGAAGGGCTTCCGCGTAGGCAACAGCACGGGCCGGCCCGGCATGCGCGAGCTTCAGCGCAAGGTGCTGCGCGACGCGCTCTCGCTTCTGACGGCAGACACCCGGCCCGGCCGCGTCGTCACGATTGAATACCCCGAGTACGGCGAGCAGTACGAGCCGCCGAAGGTGAAGAGCAAGGGATGAGCGAGGGCGGGCGCCGCAGCCCCCCGCGGCTGGGATTATGTTGAAGACAATCGGGCTGGTCACGGGGGGCGGGGACGCGCCGGGCCTTAACGCCGTCATAAGGGCGGCGGTGAAGACGGCGGTGAACGAGTACGGGCTGCGCGTCATAGGCGTCGAGGACGGCTACGACGGGCTCCTGGGCGAGACCTGCACGCGCGGGCTGACGGCGGCCGACGTGAGGGGCCTGCTCCCGCGCGGCGGGACTCTCTTAGGCACGCGCAACCGCGGCCGCTTCGTCGTGCGCGAGAAGGGCGGCGTCAGCCACATGCCGGAGGAGGTCTTTCGAGAGGCAATCGGGAACATGGGCCGGCTCGGGATAGACGCGCTCGTCGCCATCGGCGGCGAAGGCACGCTCGCCATCGCGAGCGAGTTCCACCGCCACGGCTTCCCCGTCGTCGGCGTCCCCAAGACGATTGACAACGACCTCGCCGCCACCGAGCTGACCTTCGGCTTCATGACCGCGCTCGACATCGCGACCGAGGCGCTCGACCGCCTGCACACCACGGCCGAGTCGCACGACCGCGTGATGGTCTTGGAAGTGATGGGCCGCCACGCCGGCTGGATAGCACTCTACGCGGGCGTGTCGGGCGGGGCCGACGTGATACTCATCCCCGAGATCCCCTTCTCGATGGAGAACGTGGCCGAGAAGGTTCGCGAGCGCGACGGCTGCGGCGCCCAGTTCAGCATCATCGTCGTCGCCGAGGGCGCGAAGGAGGTCGAGGGCGAGGAGGTGTACGTAGCCGCGGGCGACCGCCAGAGCGCCCCGCGCCTGGGCGGCATAGGCCACCGCGTCGCCGAAGAGGTCGCGCGGCGGACGGGCAAGGAGTCGCGTTGCGTCGTGCTGGGCCACCTCCAGCGCGGCGGGAGCCCCAACGCCTTCGACCGGCTGCTCGCCACCAGCTACGGCTCGGCCGCCGTGCGCGCGCTCATGAGCGGCGAGCGCGGCGTGATGGTCGCGCACCAGGCCGCGACCGTCCGAACGGTGCCGCTGGCAGACGCGGTTGCTAACATAAAGACCGTGCCGTCCGACAGCCAGATAGTTCGTACGGCGCGCGACGTGGGCGCCTCCTTCGCCGCGCCCGACGAGGGGCGGCAGCACCAACGCTGCTGAAACCGACAACGGAGAACCGAACCGACGTGACCGAAGGCATAAAGCAGAAGCTACAGAAGGAGCTCGACGAGCTCGACACGGAGCTGCGCGTCCACCTGCCGCGCGAGATAAAGCGGGCAAAAGAGTTCGGCGACCTGCGCGAGAACGCCGAGTACCACGCCGCGCTAGCACGCCAGCAGTTCGTGCAGGCGCGCATACGCGACCTGCGCCAGCGCTTGAGTGAAGTCTCATCTATTGACCTCTCGAAAATCCCCCGCGACCGCATAGCCTACGGCTCAACGGTCGT
>DASPKR010000030.1:0-2570 GCA_035627975.1 Pyrinomonadaceae bacterium
GGGCGACTCGCAGGCCGCGCCCGTCCCGGCCGAGCGCAAGATCATACGCAACGCTAACATCTCGCTCGAAGTGGACGACGTGCCGAAGGCCGCGCAGCGCGTCGCCACGGTCGCCGAGGCGCGCGGCGGCTTCGTCGTCACCTCCGAGTCGCGCCAGCAGTCGGCCGCCGACGACTCGAAGACCTATGAGATAGTCACAGTCGAGGTGCGCGTCCCCGCCGCGCAGTTCGACGCGGCCGTGGGCGAGATACGCGCTGCCGGCGGGCGCGTCATCGAGGAGAAGGTCACCGGGCAGGACGTCACCGAGGAGTACATTGACCTCGAAGCGCGCATACGCACGCACCGCGCGCTCGAAGCGCAGTTCCTCGAAATCATGAAGCAGGCCCGCACGGTCGCCGACGCCCTGCAAGTCCAGCGCGAGCTGGCGAACGTCCGCACGGATATTGAAAGGCTTGAAGGGCGCCGCCGCTTCCTCGAAAACCAGACGAGCCTCTCGACGATAAAAGTGACGCTGCGCCCGCCCACGCCCTTCGTGAGCGCCGGGGGCTTCGGGCGCGGCATCCGTGAAGCGTTCGGCGACGGCATAGACATCGCCGCGACGATAACCCTCGGGCTCATTCGGGTCGTCATCGCGCTCATCCCCGTCGTCGTACTCGTATTCCTGCCGCTCGGGCTGCTCGTCCGCTACGCCGTGCGCCGCATTCGACGGCCGCAGCCGCCCGCAGGCACTGAGAAGCTACCCTGAACCTGGGCGAGCCGGCCGCCTTGTGACTTACGCCCCGAGACTTTAGACTTCAGCGCATGCGTCGAAAGATTCTCCCGGCCCTCTCAACGGCCATGCTCCTGACTTTGGCCGCGTGCTCCGGCGGCACGTCTAACACGAGCACGACGGGCGGGGCGAACGCCGCGCCGACTCCCGCCGCCGCGACGGCATCGCCGCCCACGCAGCAATCCTCGCCGCAGATTGTCACGGCCACGGTCGAGGAGGCCCGCATGCCCGCGGGCGGCGAGGGCGAGGCCGTCGTGCGGCTCGACATAGCCGAAGGCTTCCACGTCAACGCCAACCCGCCCTCCGACGAGTTCTACATCGGGACAGAGGTCAAGGCGGCGCCGCAGGAGGGCATCACGCCGGGCAAGCCCGTCTATCCCCCGGCAATCAGGAAGAAGTTCCAGTTCTCAAAGAAGGAGCTGGCCGTCTATGAGGGGCAGGCCGTCATACGACTACCTTTGCGCGCCGACACGGCCGCCGCGAAGGGCCGCCACACCTTCCGCGCGCAGATACGCGTGCAGCCCTGCGACGACAAGGAGTGCCTGCCGCCGCGCACCATAGAGGCTTACATCCCGGTCATGGTCAACTGAAGTCTTAGGCGGAGCGCGTAAAGGTTTGAGTAAGGACTTAAAAAGGCAGCCGTGGCTTTGGGCCGCGGGGCTCGGGCTCGTCGCCGCCGCGGCGCTTGCGCTCGTGGGCAACTTCGACGGCGCGTTCGTCGCCGCCGCGCTCGGCGTGCTCGCGTGGTTCCTGGACGTCCGCGCGCGGCTCCGGCCGCGGTACGACGAAGGCCCGCACGCGGCCGGCGAGGATGACGATGAGAGAGCCTAAGCGCCGACGCCTGCTCCCCTACCGCGTGCTCGTCGTCGTCATACTCGGCGCCGTGCTCGCGCTCCTGCTCGCGGCCTTCTCCGTCACCTCGCCGCTCTCCCCGCGGGCAGTGCTGCTACTGTTTGCGGGCGTCCTGCTGCTGCTCGCCGCCGCCGTCGAGGTAATCTTCCGCGACATAAAAAGAGGCTAGGGCCGGCAGAAATCTTCTGCCGGCCCCCAGCCCCGAGCACCGCCACTCTGGCCTAAAACATTTCCGCGAAGGTGAGTTGCGCGTCGTCCCTCCCGTCGTCCTCTTCGGCGCGGCGCTGGCCTGCCTTCCGTTGCGCGCCGTCGAGGGCGCGGCAGACCGACTTAAGGTTGAAGCGCAGCAGGCGGGGCGTCAGCCGCACGCAGGGTATTCGCCCCTCGCGCGCGAGGCGGCGCACGGTTGACTCGCTCACCTGAAGTACGGCGGCGAGCTGGCGCGCCGTAAGGAACTCTTCGCGCGCCTCTTCCTTCGTGTTGTGCTCGCCCTTCAACTCTTTCCGCCTACTTGTCTTCGGGACTTAACCGCTCGAACGGGCGAGGGGAGCGACGCGGATTATACTCGACACAGGCGCGCCCCCGCCACCTCCTCCCGCCGGGCGGGCATCCTGCCTGCGCGCCGGGCGCATCAATCCGTGGCCGCGCCTCCTATCGCCGGGCGGGCGGCGTGTTATAATCCGGGCCGCTTAAAAGCCGCGCCGCCTGCCTCCCCCAAGCCGGCCGAAACCGAAAGACCCAAGAACTAAATGTCACTGAGCTTTAAATATCTATTCGGAGCCGTCGTCATTTCCATGCTCGTCGTGGTGCCCGCCCCCGCCGCGGCGCAGAAGGTGAAGGAGACGACGGGCGCGATAAAGGGGCGCGTGCGCGTGGACGCGGGCGCCGACCCCTCGGACATAAAAGTCGTGCTGCGGCAGGGCGAGCGCGAGGTGGCGCACGCCACGAC
>DASPKR010000031.1:0-7938 GCA_035627975.1 Pyrinomonadaceae bacterium
GACCTCGGCCGCCACGTCCACGCGCGTGGTCGTCAGCTGCGCCTTGCGCAGGGCCTTCGGCTCGATGCCTTGCAGCATCTCGCGCGTGATGGTCTCGCCCTTCGCGATGCGGACTTCGCGATCAACGGTCAGGTCGGCCGCAAGCTTGCGGCCCTCGAACAGCTCGTGGATGCGCGCGTCGCGCTGCTCGCGGAGGATGCGGATTTCGTCCTCCAGGTCGCGGCGCAGGCGCTCCTCCTCTTCCTGCTCGATGGCGAGCGAGCGGGCGTCGCGCTCCGTGCCCTTGCGGGTGAAGACCTGCACGTCAACGACCGTCCCGTCAATGCCGGGCGGGCACTGCAAGGAGGCGTCCTTCACGTCGCCGGCCTTCTCGCCGAAGATGGCGCGCAGCAGTTTCTCCTCGGCGGTCAACTGCGTCTCGCCCTTCGGCGTCACCTTGCCGACGAGGATGGAGCCGGGCTTGACCTGCGCGCCGATGCGGATGATGCCGCTGTCGTCGAGGTCGCGGAGCATGTTCTCGCCGACGTTCGGGATGTCGCGCGTTATCTCCTCGGGGCCGAGCTTCGTGTCGCGGGCCTCGATCTCGAGCTCCTCGATGTGTATGGACGTGTAGTAGTCGTCCTTCACGAGCCGCTCGGAGACTAGGATTGCGTCCTCGAAGTTGTAGCCGCGCCACGGCATGAATGCGACGAGGACGTTGCGGCCCAGCGCAAGCTCCCCGCGATCCGTGCAGGGGCCGTCTGCTATGACCTGACCCTTCGAGATGCGCTCGCCTATCTGGACGATGGGGCGCTGGTTGATGCAGGTGTTCTGGTTCGAGCGTTTGAATTTGGTGAGCGTGTAGATGTCGGCCGTCACCTCGCGCGAGATGGTACCGTCAACGTTGTGGTCGGCGCGCACGATGATGCGCTCCGAGTCAACGTAGTCAACGATGCCGTCGCGGCGCGCGGCGACGACGGCGCCGGAATCCCTCGCCGTCACCTGCTCCATGCCTGTGCCGATGTAGGGCGACTCGGCGCGCAGCAGAGGCACCGACTGGCGCTGCATGTTCGAGCCCATTAGCGCGCGGTTCGCGTCGTCGTTCTCGAGGAACGGGATGAGCGAGGCCGCGACCGAGACGAGCTGCTTCGGGGAGACGTCCACGTACTCTATCTCGTCGCGGTGGGCCGTCATGAACTCGCCGGCCTTCCGTGCGGCGTTGCGCTCGTTGACTATGCGGCCTTCCTCGTCGAGCTCGATGTTGGCCTGCCCGATGACGTGCTTGTCCTCGACCCAGGCGGTCAGGTAGAACGGGTAGGGCTCATACTGGGCCTTGCGGCCGTCTGCGCCGACGCGGCGGTTCGCCTTGGTGACCTCGTCCTCCTGGACGTGATCGCCCGGCTTGAGCTTCGTGTCGCCGCCGTTCGTGACGCGGACGTACTCGACGACGCGCCCCTCGACGACCTTCCTGTAAGGCGACTCGATGAAGCCGAACTCGTTGATGCGCGCGAAGCACGAGAGCGACGAGATGAGGCCGATGTTCGGCCCCTCAGGCGTCTCAATCGGGCAGATGCGGCCGTAGTGCGTGGGGTGCACGTCTCTGACTTCGAACCCGGCGCGCTCGCGCGAAAGTCCGCCCGGCCCGAGGGCCGAGAGCCTCCGCTTGTGCGTTATCTCGGAGAGCGGGTTCGTCTGATCCATGAACTGCGAGAGCTGAGACGAGCCGAAGAACTCGCGCACCGCGGCCGTCACCGGCTTCGCGTTGATGAGGTCGCGCGGCATCGTCGTCTGCATCTCCTGCTGGATGGACATCTTCTCCTTAATCGCCCGCTCCATCCTGACCAAGCCGATGCGGAACTGGTTCTCTAACAGCTCGCCCACGGCGCGAACCCTTCGGTTGCCGAGGTGGTCAATGTCGTCGGCGAGGTACTCGACGGGGTTGCGGCGCATCTTCAGGAGGTAGGAGATGACCTGCACGAAGTCGCCGGCCGAAAGGAGCGGGTCGTCAATGCGGTCGCGCTCCTCGCGCCCCATCTTGATGTTGAACTTCAGGCGGCCGACGCGCGAGAGGTCGAACTTGCGCTCGTCGAAGAACATGCCCTCGAAGAGCTTGTAGGCAGTCTGCACGGTCGGCGGGTCGCCGGGGCGCATCTTGCGGTAAATCTCCAGAAGCGCGTCCACCGGCTTCGTTATCACGTCCTTCTTCAGGGTCTGCGCGAGGACGTTGCCGAGGTCGTCGCGCTCGGGGAAGAAGACGGTCAGTTCGGTCACGCCCGACTCGATTATTTCCTGCAACTTCGCCGGGCTTATCTCGTTGTTGGCCTCGACGATGACCTCGCCCGTCTCTGTGTTCACGACGTCTGCGAGCGCGTAGGCGCCGTCGAACTGCTGCGAGTCAACCTCTACCTCCGGGACGTGCGCCTTGCGCAGGTCTCGGAGGGCCGAGGCGGTGACCTTCTTGCCGGCCTTCACGATCGGCTCCGAGGAGCCGCGGCCCTTGAGGTCGTGCTCGGCCTTCATGCCGACGAGGTTGGTCGCGCCGTCCTCGCGCACGCGCACGAAGAGGCGCCCCTCCTCGACGCGCACGTCGTCCGAGATGTAGAAGGCGCGCAGTATGTCCTCGTCGTTGAAGGCGGCGTTCTTGACGGCGTCTTCGAGCTGCGAGTCGGAGCCGAACGACTTCGACTCGAACTGCGGGTTGAGCCAAATCCCTAAGGCGCGCAGGAATATCGAGGCCAGGAACTTGCGCTTGCGGTCAATGCGGACGTAGAGCAGGTTCTTCTGGTCGTACTCGAACTCGACCCACGAGCCGCGGTAAGGGATGACCTTCGCCAGATAGACCGGCGCCTTCTCGAAGAAGACGCCGGGCGAGCGGTGTAGCTGCGAGACGATGACGCGCTCGGTCCCGTTGATGATGAAGGTGCCGTTGTCCGTCATCAGCGGAATCTCGCCGAAGAAGACCTCCTCCTCCTTGATGTCGCGTATGGAGCGCGTCTCGGTCTCCGGGTCTTTGTCATAGACGGTGAGGCGGATTTTGACCTTGAGCGGCACGGAGTAGGTCATGCCGCGCTCCTGGCACTCCTGCTGGTCGTGCTTGTGCTTGAGGCCGACGGGCTCGCCGCAGTTGTCGCAGAGCGTGGGCCGCACGGCGTTGAACGTGCCGCAGTTGTGGCAGAGCGTCTCGCCGGGGACGAGCGGGTCAACCTTAACGAGCGAGCCGCACTGCTTGCAGTTGGCGCGAAGGTAGCGCAGCCCCTCTAGACGGCCGCACTTACACTGCCAGTTGCCTATGTGGTACTCGACGAAGTCGAGCTCGGCCGTCTGGCGGAAGTCGGCTATGGGGAAGACCGAGCGGAAGACGGCCTGCAACCCCGTGGGCTCGCGCTCCTCCGGGAGCAAGTCCATCTGCAGGAAGCGGTTGTAGGAGTCGCGCTGAATCTCTATGAGGTTCGGGATGCGCACCGCCGTCTTGATCTTCGAGAAGTCGTGGCGGGCGGGCGGCTGGCTCGTGCGGCGGCCCGAGCCGACGGCGCTCTTCTGGAGCGGGTTCTGAACCGGGTTTGCGGACATCGGAGATTCCTTAAATAGCTTTCGGCTATCAGCAGTCAGCCGTCAGCTAATATTTATTAAAGAGGACTGTTCAAGGCCGCCCAGCAACAACCTGCTGACCACTGATTGCTGAACGCCGAAAGCTTCTTTTAAAGACGCCAAAGCGCGGCCAGAGCGCACGAGTCTCTGACCGCTTCTTTCGGCGGTAAACTTGCTTCCGAGTTGTTGGGAGTAAGACAGCGCCCCAATACTCCCCTACCTTAGCCGCGCGGCGGCCGACCTGTCAAGACAGGTTCCGGGCGCCGGCGCCGGGCTCGCCTTAAACGAAACCCGGCGGCCGGCGCCTTGCACACTTACTTCACTTCGACGGTCGCGCCGGCGTCGGCCAGCTTGGCGCGGATGGCCTCTGCCTCTTCCTTCGAGACGCCTTCCTTGACGGCCTTCGGCGCGCTCTCGACGAGGTCTTTGGCCTCCTTCAGGCCGAGCGCCGTTATCTCGCGGACGACCTTGATGACGTTGATCTTGTTGCCGCCAGCGGCCTGAAGTACGACGTCGAACTCGGTCTTCTCCTCGGCGGGCGCGGCGGCCTCGCCGCCACCGCCGCCTGCCGCGGGCGCGGCCGCCACGGCAGCCGCGGCCGCCGAGACGCCGAACGCCTCCTCTATCATCCTGACCAGCTCAGCCGCCTCAAGAAGACTCTTCTCCTTAAGGGCGTCAACGATTTCCTGATTCGAGATTGCCATGATTACCTCTAATCCTCCTCAAAAGGGTTCTAGTGTTGCTGTCCTTGTCTGTGATTCGCAGCAGGAGAACCCACGGGGCGCGCTGCTCTGGCCCGTTGCATCGCGGGCCTCGCGGCGCGCCCGAGGCGGACGACCTGACAAATCGTCGCGCCCGTTTTACCGCGTCCGGCTGACTCCAATGAGATTTCAAATTTGAAATCTCAAATTTCAAATTCCTAAGAGGCGGCCTCGCCGCCCTTCTGCTCGCCCGCCTGTCGGATGACGACGGCGAGGTTTCGCGGCACCGCCGAGATGACGGTGGCGAGGCGCTGCGCCTGCGCGTTGATGAGGAACATGATCTTCGAGACCATGACCTCCTTCGGCGGGAGCGTCGCCAGGGCCTCCACGTCCCTGAGCGCGATGACACGGCCCTCGACGACGCCGGCCTTGAAGCTGAACACCTCGGGGTTGTCCTTGGCGAACTTCGAGATGGCCTTCGACAATTGCACGGGGTCGCCCTCGGCGAGCGCCACGGCCGTCACGCCCTTGAAGTGCTCGACCGCCGCCTCGAAGGGAGTGCCTTCTGCGGCCCTACGCGCCAGAGTGTTCTTGACGACCGAGTAGCTCGCGCCCGCCTCGCGCAGGTGGCGGCGCAGCTCCTGATCCTTGGCGACGGACATCTTCTTGAAGCCCACGAGCATGGCGGTCGTGGCCGCCTGGAACTGCTGCGAGAGGGCCTAGAGGTCTTTCTGCTTCTGTTCCCTAGTCTTCATAATAGTCCCCTGCTCCCCCTCTTATCTCGCGTAAACCGTCTCGTCCAGGAGCACGCCGGGGCTCATCGTCGAGGCGAGGTTGACCTTCTTCACGTACTTGCCCTTCGCGGTCGAGGGCTTGGCCTTCACGACCGCGTCCAGGAGCACCTGCGCGTTCTCGCGCAGCCTGTCCTGGTCGAAAGAGACCTTGCCGATGCCGACGTGTATGACGCCCGTCTTGTCAACGCGGTACTCGACCTTGCCCGCCTTCGTCTCGCGCACGGCCGTCGCGACGTCGGGAGTGACGGTGCCGGTCTTCGGGTTGGGCATCAGGCCGCGGGGGCCGAGCACCTTACCCAACTGGCCGACGAAGCGCATCATGTCGGGCGTGGCGATGACGGCGTCGAAGTCGAGCCAGCCGCCCTTAATACGGTCAACCATGTCCTCGCCGCCGACGAAGTCCGCCCCGGCCTCCTCGGCCTCGCGAACCTTGTCGCCCTGAGTGATGACGAGCACGCGCTTCGACTTGCCGAGCCCGTGCGGCAGCACGACGGTGCCGCGAACCAACTGGTCGGCCTTGCGCGGGTCAACGCCCAGCCACATCGTCAGCTCGACCGTCTCGTCGAACTTAGCGAAGGCAATCTCCTTGACCTTCGCGAGCCCCTCTTCGAGGGTGTACTTCCTGCCCGCCTCGACCTTCTCGAAGGCCGCGCGGTACTTCTTACCCTGCTTAGGCATTATCTTGTCTCCGAGGTTCAAGCGAAGCGGTTCGCGCTTCTCCCTCTCAGGAACGTGCGGCGCGGCGGCCGCCTATTCGATGTTGAGCCCCATGTTGCGGGCGGTGCCTTCGATGGTCTTGACGGCCGCCTCGAGGCTGCTGGTGTTGAGGTCGGGCATCTTGAGGCGCGCTATCTCCTCGATCTTGTCGCGCGAGATGGAGCCGACCTTCTCGCGGTTCGGCTTGCCCGAGCCCTTCGCTATCCCCGCGGCCTTCTTCAGGAGGTCTGCCGCCGGGGGCGTCTTCGTCTCGAAGGTGAAGGAGCGGTCGGCATAGACGGTGATGACGACCGGGACTTTCAAGTCCGGGTCCATCTGGGCCGTCTTGGCGTTGAACGCCTTGCAGAACTCCATGATGTTGACGCCGTGCTGGCCGAGCGCTGGCCCTATCGGCGGGGCCGGGTTGGCCTTGCCCGCCGGCACCTGCAACTTTATGTAACCCGTAATCTTCTTTGCCATGATGTTTAATAGCCAGTTATTCGTCTTCGGTGAAAGTGACCTTCTCCACGTCAAGGAAGTTTAGCTCGACCGGCGTCGAGCGCCCGAAGATGGTGACGACGACCTTGAGCGTTGACTTGTCGGAGTTCACGTCCTCGACCTTGCCGGTGAACGATGCGAACGGGCCGGACTTTATCCTCACCGTCTCGCCCTGAGCGTAGGTGAACTTCGGCTTCGGCTTCTCGGCCGCCTCCGTCACGTTGTGGACTATCTGGTTCACCTCGTCGGGCGTCAAAGGCGTCGGCTGCTGCCCGCCGACGAAGCCCGTCACCTTCGGCGTTGACTTTATGAGGTGGAAGACGTTGTCGGGTATGTGGCCGCGGTCGTCGCACTCTATCTGCACGAGCACGTAGCCGGGGTAGAACATGCGCGACGACTCGACGCGCTTGTTGCCGCGCATCTCGACCACCGTCTCGGTCGGCACGAGCACCTCGGTTATCTCGTTCTGTAGCTCGGTGTCGCGTATGCGCGCCTTCAGCGAGTCGCGCACCTTCTTCTCATGCCCCGAGTAGGTGTGAAGTATGAACCACTGCTGCATAACTTAAAGCTTCCCCGGCCCTTAACCTAGCCACCCGTGGAAAAGGTCAATCACGAAGGCGAAAATGCGGTCAACGGCGAACAGATAGATGGCGAAGAATATGACGGCAACGACCGTGATTATCGTGGTGTTCCTGACCTGAATGGCGGTCGGCCACGTCACGCGGCCCAGCTCGGCGCGTATGTCGCGCAGGAACTTGCCCGCGCGCGCCAGAGCGCCGTCGCGCGGCTCATCCTTCAGCCCGCGCTCGCGCCGCGCCGCGCGCCCCTCCGGCCCCTCGCCGTAGCGCGCCATGCGGGGGGCGGCGCCGCCCGACTCCGCGCCCGGCGAGCCCTCCGGCTCCTCCTCGTCGTGGCCGTTCGCAGTCATCTGTTCGCCCTCTTTCTTCGACACCGACCTTTCCTCTCGACTCAATCTGCCCGGGGCCCAACAGGGGTATCAGGATTCGAACCCGAACTTTCGGTTTTGGAGACCGACGTGCTAACCGTTGACACTATACCCCTTCAGAGAAATTGAAGACTGGCGCGGGGCTTCGTCGCCCCCGCGCCGCGTCGCTCACTTCGTCTCTTTGTGGCCGGTGTGCTGGCGGCAGCGGCGGCAGAACTTCCTGAACTCCAGGCGCTCGGGCGTCGTCTTCTTGTTCTTCGTCGTCACGTAGTTGCGGCTCTTGCACTCTGTGCACTGCAACGTAATGTTATCGCGTGGCATAACTTAAACCTTCTGTCGCTGACTAAGCTTAAAACCTCTCGGCCGCGGCGCGGGGGGCTACTCGACGATGTCTGATATGGTGCCGGCCCCCACCGTCCTGCCCCCCTCGCGGATGGCGAAGCGCAGCCCCTTCTCCATCGCTATCGGCGTTATCAGCTCTATCTCCATGGCGACGTTGTCGCCCGGCATCACCATCTCGACGCCCTCCGGCAGCTTCGCCACCCCCGTCACGTCCGTGGTGCGGAAGTAGAACTGCGGCCTGTAGCCCGTGAAGAACGGCGTGTGGCGGCCCCCCTCCTCCTTCGTCAGTATGTAGGCCTCGGCCCGGAACTTCGTGTGCGGCGTTATACTGCCGGGCTTGGCTATGACCTGCCCCCGCTCGATGTCCCGGCGCTCGACGCCCCTCAGCAGCAGC
>DASPKR010000032.1:0-11240 GCA_035627975.1 Pyrinomonadaceae bacterium
CGCCGTCGAGCCGGCGAAGGAGAAGGGGAAGGGCAACGGGTTCGTGCGCGCGCTGACGGCGCCCTTCCGCGCTCTGGCGAAACTCTTCGGCAGCAGGAAGAAGTCTGACGCGGCGAAGAAGCGCG
This sequence comes from Pyrinomonadaceae bacterium, assembly GCA_035627975.1. Lineage (GTDB taxonomy): Bacteria > Acidobacteriota > Blastocatellia > Pyrinomonadales > Pyrinomonadaceae > QHXN01. The sequence goes on from DASPKR010000032.1 coordinate 126, forward strand.
AGGAGAAGGCGCAGCCGAAGCAAGCCGGAGTCGTTGAGGCCGCTGTTGTCGGGACTGCGCCGGAAACCGTCAAAGCCCCCGAAGCGGCGCCGAAGCCGGAGGAGGCGCAGCCGAGCGCGCCGGCCGCCGCCCCGACGGTCGCGAAGACCGCGCCGACGGCCGGGGGCGCCCGCATCGTCCGCCCCGGCGAGAACGGCGTCGTCGAAGCCGCGAAGCCGAAGATGTGGGTGCCTGTCATCGGCGGCATCCCGAAAGACCCGCTCTCGCAGGGGCGCGCCCTCTTGCAGCACGGCTACGTGCAGGAGGCGATCTCGGAACTTTCAATCGCCGCCTCGCGGCCCGGCCCCGAGATAGTCGAGGCCAACAACCTGCTCGGGCTCGCATACGACCGCATGGGCTGGCACCTACAGGCCATCGAGTGCTACAAGCGCGCGCTCTCCGTCAAGCCCAACGACGCCGTCATCATCGCCAACCTCGGCTACTCGCTCTATCTGGCCGAAGACCGCCACGGGGCTCTCAAGCGGCTCAAGCAGGCGGCGCGGCTTTCGCCCTCGACGCCCGTCATACACAACAACCTCGGCATCGTGCAGGCGCGCATGGGCCGCTACGGCGACGCCCTTAAGAGCTTCACGCGCGCCTCGAACGAGTACGACGCCCACGTAAAGCTCGCGGGCATTCTGGAATTGGAGAGGCGCGACCGCGACGCAGCGAAGCACTACGAAGCCGCGCTCAAGCTACAGCCCGGCACCTCCGCCTTACTCGAGCGCCTGGTCGCCATCTACGAGCGCACCGGCGAGCGCAACAAGGCCGAGACGGCACGCCGCGCCCTCGGCCAGCCCCAGAACCCGCAGCGCACGGCGACGGGCGGCGGAGGCTGACGAAGAAAAGGTAGAAGGCGGAAAGCAGAAGGCAGTCAAGACGCTCACCATGTCTTGGCTGCCTTCTGCTTTCCGCCTTCTGTGTCTTACTGCCTTTTCGTCAGGTTGTAGTCGCGCAGGCGCCGGTAGAGAGTCGAGGGGGAGATGCCGAGAATCTCGGCGGTCTTGCCGCGGTGCCAGCCGGTCTGCTCAAGCGCGGCGAGTATCTGCTGGCGCTCGACTTCGCGGAGGGGCGGCGGCACGCCGGGCGCGCCCGTTGCGGCTGCGGCGCCGGGCGTCGCGGCCGCGGCGCTGACGGCGGCGGGGCGGAAGGCGGTCGCCGGGGCCGCGATTTCGGGAGGAAGCTCGGCCGTCGTGATGCGGCCGTCGTTGGAGAGCAGGACGGCGCGCTCTAAAGTGTTCCGTAGCTGCCGGACGTTGCCGGGCCAGTGGTACGACTTGAGCGCGGCGAGGGCCTCGGGCGTCAACTCCGGCGACTGCGCCCCGCCCAACCGTTTGAGTATGTGCTGCGCCAGCGGCTCAACGTCTTCAGGGCGCTCGCGCAGGGCGGGGAGGCTTATCTGGAAGCCGTTGACGCGGTAGAGCAAGTCCGCGCGGAAGCGGCCGTCGGCCACCACCTCGTTTATGTCGCGGTTCGTGGCGGCGACGATGCGGACGTTGACCTGCACTTTGCGCACGGCGCCGACGCGGTAGAACGAGTTCGTCTCAATCGCACGCAGGAGCTTTGACTGAAGCTGCGGCGGAAGCTCCGTAACTTCGTCTAAGAATATCGTGCCGTTATCCGCAAGCTCCCACAGGCCCAGCTTGCGCCCCTTCGCGCCCGAGAACGCGCCCGCCTCGTAGCCGAACAGCTCCGATTCCAGCAGCGATTCCTGGAACGCCGCGCAGTTCAGGTCTATGAAAGAACTCTCGCCGCGCGGGCTCAGGCGGTGTATGGCGTTCGCGACGAGCTCCTTGCCCGTACCCGACTCGCCAGTTATCAGGACCGAAGCGTCAGAAGGCGCGACGCGCTCCACCAGCCGCATAACCTCCCGCATGGCCTCCGAGACGAAGACTATCTCGGGCGCGGCCGTGCGCCGCTCGACCAGGGTGCGCAGGCGCGCGTTGTCAACGCGCAGGCGGCGCTTCTCGGCCGCCTGCTTAACGAGCGCGTCGAGCTCGGCGATGCGGTAGGGCTTCGATAGGTAGTCGTAGGCGCCGAGCTTCATGGCCTCAATGGCCGACTCGACCGTGGCGTGGCCCGTGAGCATTATCACCTCGGGCGGGTTCGGCCGCTCGTGCACGCGGCGCAGAAGCTCCATGCCGTCCATGCGCGGCATCGAGATGTCCGTGAGCAGCACGTCAACGTTGCTCTCTTCGAGGAGCTTCAAGGCGGCCTCGCCGTCCGGCGCCGCTTTCACCTCGTGGCCCATCCTCTGCAACTCTTTCTGTATGACGAGGCGCAGGTTGGCCTCGTCCTCGGCGACGAGGATTCTTGCCGGTTGGGTGTTCTGCTGGCTCAAGCCGCTCGGTCTCCGTCGGAAGGTGTCGCGGGCAGGTGGATCGTGAAGACCGACCCGCGCCCCGGCGTCGAATCCACGCCGACGCGCCCGCCGTGCTCCGTTACAATACCATAACAGACCGCAAGCCCCAGCCCCGTGCCGCGCCCGACCTCCTTCGTCGTGAAGAACGGGTCGAATATGCGCTCGCGTATCTCGGCCGGTATGCCGGAGCCCGTGTCCCTCACCTCTATAACGACGCCCCCGCCGTCCCCGGCCTCGGCGTCGAGCCGCGTGCTGAGCGTGAGCGTCCCGCCGTCGGGCATCGCGTCAACCGCGTTCTCGGCGAGGATGATGACGGCCTGCTGAAGCTGCCCCTCGTCTCCCGAGACGAACGGCAGCCCGCCGGCCAGCTCCACGTCAATCCTGACGGCCGCCCCGCGCTTCTGGTGGAGCAGGAGCCGGGCGGCCGACTCGACCACCTCCGAGACGTTGACGGGCGCGTGCTGCACGGCGCGCGCGCGGCTGAACTCGAGCAGCCCGTTCGTTATCTGCTTGCAGCGGAACGCCTCGCCGCGTATTAGCTGCAAATACTCGCGGAGGTCTTCAACGTCGGCGCCCGAGCCGAAAACTCCTTCGGCCACGCGCGTCTCCAGGGCCTCGGCGCAGGCCGAGATGGTGGCGAGCGGGTTGTTTATCTCGTGCACCACTCCGGCCGCGAGCCGGCCTACGGCCGCGAGCTTCTCCGAGCGGGCGACGGCGCGGCCCGCCGCGACGCGCTCCGTTATGTCCTCGCCCACGGTGATGACGTGCGACACGTCCTCGCCGTCAATCCTCATCGGCACCTTGCTCACGAGCCAGTGGCGCGTCGAGCCGTCCGGCCCCTGCCCCTCCTGCTCGATGCGCTCCATCTCGCCCGTGCGGAAGGCGCGCTCGAACTCGCGCTCCATCGCCTCGCGCGGCTGTCGCGTCAAGACCTCGAAGACGTTTCGGCCCAGGACGTCGCGGCGCGGTATGCCCTGCCCGCCCAGCTCGCGGTTGCGGTTCCACGCGACGACGCGGTAGTTGCGGTCAACGGCGTAGAGCGAGACGGGCAGGCTGTCAATGATGGCTTCGGTGAAGCGGCGCTGCGACTCGGCCTCGGCCGTGCGGCGCTCGACCTCGCGCGCCAGGTGCGCCGACGCGCTGCGCGCCGCCGCGTAGAGCGAGGAGATGCGCGCCGCGAGCGACGCCTGCTGAGCGGCCGCGTCAACTAACCTCTCCTCGGTCTGCCCGCAGTCGCCAGCGCGGTCGAAGCCTACGACGAGCGCGCCGAGCGCGCGCCCCTCGAACCGTAGCGGCGCTGCGTACTCGACCGCGTGGCGCTCGTCTTTGAGGAAGAACTCGGCCGGGTCGCCCGTGCGCCTCGACGCCGCGGGCGAGGTCGCGAGCCACGCGCGCAGGCGCGCCGCGTCGAGGAGCCCCGCCTCCTCCTCCGCGCTCCCCTCCCGGTCGAAGACGCACAGCGTCAGATCCTCCCTGCCCGGCTCGGCCAGAACGGCGGCGCACAGGGCGGCGTCCGCCCCCTCGTAGGTCGCGCCCGCGACGCGGCGCACGACCTCCGCGCCCGTCATCGCGTGCAGCAGGCCGCGCCCGAGGTCTGCGAGGAAGGCAAGCTCGCGGTTGCTCCCTTCCAAAGCGCGCTCGCGCTCGGCGGCGTCGAGGTGCGAGCCGACGCGAGTGACAAGCTCGCGCGCCGTAGGCCCCTTCACGACGAAGTCGTCGGCGCCCGCGGCGAACGCCTCGACCTTGTACTCCTCGCGGTCGTGCGACGAGACGATGATTACGGGCAGCCGGCGCGTGGCGGCCTGCGCGCGAAGCAGCCGGCACAGCGCGAGGCCGCTTACGCCCGGAAGCTCGATGTCCAGGACGACGAGGTCGCAGGGCTGGCGGTGCAGCTCGCGTAGCGCGGCGGCCGCGTCGGCGCAGGCCACTACGCGGTGGCCCTCCGACTCGAACGTGCGCTGTAGGCTCCGGCGCGCGCGCTCGTCGTCCTCGACGACGAGGAGCGTCGCCGTCTTCTCTGAGACGCTGGGAGTGGCAGACATCAGACTTCTTTCGCGCGGGCCTTCAGAGGGGGGTTCGTGGGCGCCCGCGGCGTGGGCTAAAAGATTTTCACACGCGGAGGCATTCGGCCCCCGCCCCACAAACGATTGAAACGAACGCCCGCGGGAAAGTCAAGAGACTTGTCGCCGCCGCCGCGGGAAAAACGGCGAGCCGCGGCCACGCCGACTGCCCGCGATACTGGCAGTCGGCGTGGCCGCGGCTCGCGGCTTACCAGCCGTGCTTGTCAGTTGATGGCGGTCGAGGCGAGGTCGCCGGCGTCGAGGGCGAGGGGCTTGTCCTCGCGGGCGTCGCCGGCGCGGGCCAGGCGCTTGTGGCCGGACTTGACGGCGTACATGGCCTCGTCGGCGGCGATGAGGAGCTGGTCGAGCGTCTCGCCGTGCGCGCCGTAGAAGGCGGCGCCGACGGATATGCCGACGCGCGCGTGCTTGTCGCCGCGCACGTGGAGGGAGAAGCGCGAGACGGCGCGCTCGATGCGCTCGCAGAGCTCCCTGACCTGCTCGGCCGTCAGGTCCTGGAGTATCGCCACGAACTCGTCGCCCGCGTAGCGCGCGAGGAAGTCGTAGTCGCGTAGCTGCGCCTGGAGTATGCGCGCGACTTCGCGCAGCACGCGGTCGCCCGTCTTGTGGCCGAACGTGTCGTTGACCTGCTTGAAGTCGTCGAGGTCGAGCATGACGACCTGGAAGGGGCGCCCCGTGCGGCGTGCGCGCGAGGCCTCCTGCTCGAAGCGCACGTACATGGCGCGCGCGTTCGGAAGGCCCGTCAGCGTGTCCGTCATCGCGTTCGACTTCGTCTCGGCGTGGTGCATGGCGTTCGAGAGCGCGTCGGACGCGAGGCGCGCGACGGTGTCCAGTAGCCGCAGGTGGTCGTCCGTGTAGCGGCGCGGCTCCGTGGAATAGACGGCGAGCGCGCCGAGCGTGCGCTCGCCCTTCGAGAGCGGCAGCGCGACCATCGAGCGGAATGCGAAGCCCTCGGGGAGAGGCACCTCGCGGAAGTCGAGCATGGGGTCGAGCAAATATGACGGACGGCGGTTTGCGAGCACGAAGCCGACGACGCCCTCGCCCGGCGCGACGGCGCGGCCGCGCAGAAGCTCCGAGTGGCGGCCCGCTACATGCGCGGCCGTGGCGTAGCCCTTCAACTCATCCAAGAGATAGACGACGCACAGCTCGAACGGCACGACATGGCCGACCTTGTTGACGAGCACGCTCATTGTGTCCTCTATGTCGAGCGACGAGCCGAAAGTGCGCGCTATCTCGTAGAGGGCATAGACCTCCCGGTGGGCGTTGGAAATCTGGTTGAGGTAGTCAGGCGTCGAGGGGTCGTCCGTCGTGTGCATGTGTGGCGGGAGCGGGGCTTCGGCGCCCTGCTGATTTTCGCCGAGCAGCTCGCGCGCGTCGAACTCGGCGTGCGTCAGCCCGCGGTGGCCCAGCTCCTGCTCGGCTATCTCTCGCTCGAACTCGGGAAGGTGGTTGAGGAAGACGGCGACGACGCACGGGTCGAAGTGCGTGCCGGCGCCCCTGCGGACGAGCGCGCACGCCTCGTCGTGCGTCATGCCGCGCCGCCAGGGCCGTTCTTCGCGCACGGAGTCGAAGCAGTCAACGACCGAAAGTATGCGCGCCGTCAGCGGTATCTCCTCGCCCTTCAAGCCGTCCGGGTAGCCGCGCCCGTCCCAGCGCTCGTGGTGCGAGCGCACGATGGGGACTACGGGGTAGGGGAAGCCCACGCGCTCTAGTATCTGCGCGCCGACCGAGGTGTGTATCTTCATGCGCTCGAACTCGGCCTCGGTGAGCTTGCCCGGCTTGTTCAGGATGTGGTCGGGGACGGCGAGCTTGCCAACGTCGTGGAGGAGCGCGCCGGCCTTGAGCGCCTTTATCTCGCCGGGCGTCAGTCCCATCAGCTCGCCCATGCGCGCGCAGTAAATCTGCACCCGGCGGACGTGGCAGTGCGTGGTCTGGTCTTTGGCGTCAATGGCGGTGGCGAGGGCCTCGACCGTCGCGAGGTGTATGCGCGAAAGCTCGGCGGCCTCGCGCGTCTTCTCGGCGACGCGCTCGAAGTAGGTTCGGTAGGTGGCGAGCGCGGCGGCGACGACAGGGACGCCCAGCGCGACGTAGAGCAGCCCGAACTTCATTATCGCGCCGTAGGCGAGGAGCGCCGCGAAGGCGCAGCCGAAGGACGTCAGAGGAGACCAGAGGTAGCCGTCGCGCCAGCAACGCCAGGCTCCGCGGCGGCTCTTCAGAGCGACGAGCGCCGCGCCGAGCAGGCCGCTCAACGTGAACTGCGCGAGCGCCATCAGGGCGAGCGGCAGCGCGAGCTGTTCGAGCGCGACGGGCTCGCGGGCGCCGAGCGGGTTGCGCGTGACGGCGCCGCGAGCGGCGAGCACAAGGTAAAAGAGGTTGCCGGCGACGAAGACGGCGACGGCCGCGCACGCCGGCGCGGCCAGACGGCCCGGCGCGCGGCGCGACGTGCGGAGGGAGCCGGCGAGGCTGTCAACGGCCCCGGCCAGCACGCCCGCGGGGACGCCGAGGAAGATGACGGCGAGGAAGGTGAAGCAGTCGCCCGCCGTGACGCTAGACTTCGTGCCGGGGACGCGGAAGGGGCGCGCGCCGGAGACGAGGGCGAGGCTCACGAGGGCGAGCAGTTGCGCCCAGGCCGCGGCGTCGAGCGAGAGGCAGCGGTGGAGCGCCCAGGCGAGCGCCGCCGCGCCCGCCGAGACGACCGCGAGCCAGTAGGCCCTCGACGGTCGGTTGTAGTCGGCCATTCCCGTCAGAATCAAGCGCGCCCTCCGTCCGGTTCGGTTGCGGGTTGCGGGTTGTAGGTCGCGGGTTGCGGGTCGTCGCCGTCGCGCTTCGACTCCTCGCGCGCGAGGCACGGCTCGCCCGCAGGCGGGCGCGTTTGGGCGTCGTCGGCCCGCGGCTCGGCGTGCGACCTGATTTCGCGCAGGGGCGCGAAGCTGTCGGAGAAAGACCTCGGCGCTGTAATCATCTCCGGCCTCAAAACGTTTCCGTCGCCGGGGGCCAGGGCCGGGAGCAAATCGGCCCTCGCCCCCGGCGACGGCTGGGGGCAACGGCGGGCAACTCTTGTGGCACTCGCCCGCCGAGCTGGGTGAGAAACATAGGGGCGCGCGGCCTCCTTTCAAATGCGGCCGGCGCTCCCCTCCTTAACCTTCGCGCTGTGGCGCTATTCAAACTTGGTGCGGCTTTACGGGCCCCGTGCGGAGGGCCCGCGGGCCGCGCGTGCCGCCGACCCTGCAAGCCGCGCCTTCCCCTTTAACAACCGGCGTGCCGCCCGCCGGCCCGCATGAAAATTATGGAAGTGACGGTTAAGTTCACGCGCGGCGCGCGCCCGGGCGCGCCGCGGTCAGCGTGACGCGTCAGGCTGACGCCGAGTGAGCAGAATGATTACGGCGCGGCCGTCGTCCTCTTCCCTTCTTGCCTCGCCGGGCGGGCCGCGTGTAAAGTAGCGCGCAAGTCACCAAGGCTCTTCCCTTGCAGCACGAAGAAAAATCTGTCGGAGGTCAATACTGATGCCCACTGATTCGGTTGACCCGGCCCGCGCAGCCGAGGCCATGGAGTTCCCGGATCGCGCCGGCTGGCGGCCCGACAACCCCTTCCTTGCGGCCTTCCGCCCGTTCATCCCGGCGGCCGCGCGCCTGCGGGAGCTGACGCCGCTGCCGCTCATCGTCGGCACGCTGCTCGGCGTCATCTTCGGCGCCTCCTCGCTTTACCTCGTGCTCAAGGTCGGCCTGACGGTCAGCGCCTCTATACCCGTGGCCGTCATCTCGATAACGTTCTTCCGCATACTCTCCAAGATCGGCCTGCGCGACGCGACCATACTCGAGAACAACATCGTGCAGACCGCGGGCTCCGCGGGCGAGTCAATCGCCTTCGGCCTCGGCGTCACGATGCCCGCCATCATGATCCTCGGCTTCGATTTGGAGCTGACGCGCGTGATGCTGGTGGCCGTGCTCGGCGGCCTGCTGGGAATCCTTATGATGATCCCGCTGCGGCGGGCGCTCATCGTGCAGCAGCACGGGATTCTGAAGTACCCGGAAGGCACAGCGTGCGCCGAGGTGTTGAAGGCGGGCGCGTCGCGCGAATCGCTCGACGCCGCGCACACGGACGAGGCGTCGGCGCGCGTGGCCGACGAGGCGACGACGGGCGGCAAGATTATCTTCGCCGGCTTCGGCGTGGGCTTCCTCTACTACGGCCTTCAGCGCGTCTTCAAGCTGTGGAACGAGGAGCCGACCAAAGAGTTCGGCGAGCCGTTCCGCGGCGGCTCAATCGCGCTCGAGAACAACCCGGCGCTCCTCGGCGTCGGCTACATCATCGGGCCGCGCATCGCCTCTATCATGTTCGCGGGCGGCGTGCTCTCCTACCTAGTCCTGATCCCGATGATCACTTACTTCGGCGCGGGCCTCGCCGCCCCGCTCGCGCCCGAGACGGCCAAGCTCATCGGCGCCATGAGCATCGGCGACATACAGAAGAACTACATCCTATACATCGGCGCGGGCGCCGTCGCGGCGGGCGGCATCATCAGCCTCGTGCGCTCGCTCCCGATTATCTGGCACGGGCTCAAGGGCGGCATATCCGACCTGCGGGGCGCCCGCGGGGCCTCGGACGACGCGCCGCGCACCGACCGAGACCTCTCGATGAAGTTCGTCGTGGGCGGCATCGTCGTGCTCGTCGCGGCCATCATGCTCTTCCGCTCGCTCAACATGAACCTGCTGGGCGCGCTCCTCATCGTCGCCTTCGGCTTCCTGTTCGTGACGGTCTCGTCGCGCCTGACGGGTGAGGTCGGTTCCTCTTCTAACCCGATCTCGGGCATGACCGTGGCGACGCTGCTCCTGACGTGCCTCGTCTTCCTGCTCTTGGGGTGGACGGCCCCGCCCTACTTCGTCACGGCGCTCTCGGTCGGCGCAATCGTCTGTATCGCGTCCTCGAACGGGGGCACCACGTCGCAGGACTTGAAGACCGGCTTCCTTGTCGGCGCGACCCCGAAGTCCCAGCAGATAGCCATACTCATCGGCGCGCTCGCCTCGGCCCTCCTGCTCGGGCCGATGCTCCTTCAGCTCAACCAGGGCTCGACCGTTTACATGCCGGTCGCGAACCAGGCGGACTTCCGCTTCCCGGCGGACTTCCGCGCGCAGCAGAATGAGTTCGAGCAGTCTGGCGGGCAGCCCAAGCGCGAGCGCTCGCGCTTCCCCGGCGACGACAAGGAGTACATGGTCTGGCACAAGACCAACACCGAGCACGGGCCCGCGGGCCGCTACCTCGTCAACGACCAGGGTCAGCCCGTCTATCTCGTTGACCCCGGCATCAACGGCATCTACAAGAAGACGGCCGACGGCACGTCCGTTGACAAGTTCAACGCGCCGAAGGCGACGCTGATGTCCTACATCATCAAGGGCATACTGAGCCGCGAGCTGCCGTGGGGCCTCGTCCTGCTCGGCGTCTTCATCGCCGTCGTGCTGGAGCTTGCGGGCATCCCTTCGCTCGCCTTCGCGGTCGGAGTCTATCTGCCCGTCTCCGCCTCGGCGCCCATCTTCGTCGGCGGCATGGTGCGGTGGCTCGTTGACAAGTACCTGCGCCGCAAGTTCGCCGGCCACAGGATGACCGAGGAGCAGCTCATAGCCGAGGGCGACAGGAGCCCCGGCGTGCTACTGGCCTCCGGCTACATCGCGGGCGCGGCGCTCGCCGGGGTCATCTACGCCTTCCTTAACGTGAAGGAGGAGATACGCACCTGGCTCGGCACGCGCGAGGCGTGGGCGACGGCGAACAACCCGCTCTTCGCGGGCGACTACGCGAGCCTGTGGGCGATGATCCCGTTCCTGATAATCACGGTCGTGCTCTACGCGGTCGGGCGCGAGTGGCTGCTCGCCTCGCGGGCGAGGGCCGACGCGGGCGGCCCGCGTTAGGCGCTTGACGGCTTTCCGAGCCGGATGGAAAAATGGTTGACCGCGGGCGCTCCCCTCCCGCGGTCAACCATTTCGTTTTTCGGCGCGGCCCCCGCGCGGCCGCCGCCCTCCCGCCGGAGACTAAACAAGCCAGATCCTGACTTCCCGCTTTGCCGAACAGGCCCGAGACGATGAACAGAACCATTCTCAACGCGCGCCCGCTCGCCGTCGCGCCCCTCTTCGCGCTCCTTCTGCTCGCCGCGCCCGCGCCCGCGCAGACGGCGCAGCCGCAGGCTAGCCCCGGCCCTACGCCGTTGGCCCCCGCACGGGCCTACGTGGCAGGCACTCCTTCGGCGGCCGTCCACGCGTTCTATAAAGCGCTGGGCGAGCGCCGCTTCCGCGAGGCGTTCGCCATGTCGGTCTTCCGCCCGGCCGTCGAAGGCTTAAGCCAGGAGGAGTTCGAAGAGCTGCGGCCCGACTTCGAGCGCATGGCGACGGGCGTCCCCGCCGAGATCGTGCTCACGGGCGAGCAGGTGAGCGGCGAAGAGGCCACGGTCTTCTTGAAGCTCGGCGAGGGCGACAAGGTGAAGGTCGAGCCCGTCTTCCTCCTGCGCGAGGGCGGCGCCTGGATAGTCGCCACCGGCGAGGGGCGCGAGGGGCAGAAGGCCATAAAGAAGAGCGGCCGAAAGTTCTTCTTCGAGGCGCGCATCGAGGCGCACCACCAGGAGGTCGAGCAGATGCTACAGCGCATCAAGCTCGCGCA
>DASPKR010000033.1:0-6342 GCA_035627975.1 Pyrinomonadaceae bacterium
CGCCGCCCAGCGCGCCACTATCATCTGCCACTGCCGCCAGCCGGGGTTGTTGACGCACATGCTGTAGCGGCGCATCGAGCCGAGCTTCTGCTTCTCGCCCATCGTGAAGGCCACGTCGCCCTCCGGGTCTTGCTGCGTCCAGGAGACGGGGTCGCCCGCGGGGCGCGGGCCGAGCTGGAAGGCCCGCTCATACTCGTCCCAGCGGTCGTAGAACTCGAAGAAGCCGAGGCGCGCGTCGGCGTCGCCGAACATCGTAATCGGCGAGATGTAAGGGACGACGTGCCTGACGCCGGCGGCGTGCGCGTCCGCGACGAACTGCGAGATGGCCTTGACGCGCTGGCCCAGTTCCGAGGGCGTGAGTCGCCGCAGGGGGTCTTGGCCGCGGAGGTTGCGCGGGAGGGGCTGCGTCCTGTTCTCGCCGCCGAAGGAGAGGACGGGGCCGAAGCTGTGCGTGAAGGGCGCCTCCTTGCCGACGATGAGCACCTCGGGCGGGAACTCTCGCAGCCGCGCGAGGAACCTTTTGTAAACTTCGTCGGCCGCGTAGAGCGGCGCGCCCGCCCCATTCATGAGGTGGACGGCGTCGTAGCTGTAATCGAGAACCACGTCGGCCGGCACCCGCGACGGGCGCGAGCCCAAGCCGGCGGCCGCCAGCACGGGCGAAGACGCCAGCGCGTTCGCCGCGACCGCCTTCGCGGCCTTCGTCCCTGCGCCGCCGCCCTTCGCGCAAGCCGTCTGCGCGAGCAGCGCGCCGCCCGCGAGCGCCGCGCCCGCTATGAAGCGGCGCCTAGACTCGTCGTGTGCCCCCCCCTGCTTTTTCCTCGCCACTTTGATTCCTTTCGCATGCCCCTCGGGATTCAACGCGGAGACGGCGACAGTATAATTTACGCGGCCCTCGCCCGCACGCGCGCGCCGGCGCGGATAGGTGTTCCGCCCCGGCCCGCGCGGCGTTATACTCGCCGCATGTCCCGGAGAGGCGGCGCGCCCGGCGCGAAGGAGAAGACGAAGACGACGCTGCTCGTCGCGGCCGCGCTCGCGCTCCTCGCCGCCGCGCCGCCGCTCGCTCACGGCGCGCGCCAGCGCGAAGACGCCCCCCGCGCGCCGGCTTACGAGCTAGAAGGGACGCTCGCCGACATCAAGACGAAGCGGAAGGTGACGCTCGTCGTCGTGCGCGCCAAGACCGTTGACAGCCGCGACACCGCCCGCTCCGCCATCGAGGAGGCCCGCTCCGTCGAGGAAGCGCGCGAGGCGGCGGGCGAGGAGGCGCGCGCCGGGGCGAACCGACGCCAGCGCAGGCGCCACGCCTACGCCTACAACGTCGTCGCCGAGAAGCTTAACAACTACATGAAGAAGCACGGCGGGATGAGCGCCGCCATGGGGCTCGACGACGCGGAGTTCGTCGTCATCTTCAACCTGCTCGAATACCGCAGGGTGCTCAACAGCATCTACCCCTTCGGCGAGCTCTTCGTCGTCGTCAACGGCCCCCGCCCGCGCCTCGTCTGGCGCAGCTCCAAAGCCACGTTCGCAGAGGACGCGGCCGGCGAGTTCATCAAAGAGTTGAAGGCGTCGCGCGGCCAGAAGTAACCGCGGCCGAGCCTTCGTCTCTAAGCCGCGGCCGGCCCCGTCCCCCCCTCACGCATCAATTTTGAGGCCGCCCGCCCGTTCGCCGCTCGCAGGTGCCCCCTCACGCTTCAGGCGCGAGCGCGCGCGCCGCCGCCGGTACGGCGGCCCATTCGGTCCGGCCGGGCGGCCTCAATCTCTTAACGCGCGAAATCGGCGGCGTGGGGGTCAGTCGGCGGGGAGAAAATTTTCGGCGCCGGCCCGGTCAACTGGAGAGGACGGAGCGCATGCGGACGTGGCCGAGAAGGACTTCGAGATAGCCGCTGAACTGGTGTATGAAGGTCTTGATCTTCCTCTCGGAGTGGAGCGTCGGGACTTGCGCGAGGAAGGCTTCGATGGCCGCCCAGTCCTTCTGCATGAGGTATCGCATGCTCCCCAGGCGGAAGTCCTGAAGGCGCATGACGAAGAGCGTGACGGCCTGCGGGCTGAAGTCCTCCTCGACGTGGCGCATCACCCTCAGCAGCGCGTTCAAGTCCTCGCAGAGCTGCACGGAGCGCTCGCGCCTGACCTGCACGTCGCCGAACAGCTTAACGTCGCTCACGCGCGAGTCGAGCGAGTTGGCGATGAGGGCGGTGGCCTGCTGGAAGCAGTTGCGCAAGACCTCGTGCGCGTCGGCGACGCTCGCGCGCTTGTCGGCTTCCGTGTCGTCGGCTAAGCGCGCCAGCTCGCGCTCGAAGACCCTGCGCATCTCGTGGCGGGTGGCAAAGGCGGCGCTGTCAATCGCCTCGGCGAGGCCGGGCGCGACGTAGGGCTCGCCCCTGTGCGCCTCCATGAAGGCGCAGAGGCTCAGCGCCTCGCCCTGTATGATTGAGAAGAGCGGCAGCGCCTCGTCGGGCGTGTTGCCGCGCAGCGCGTTCTCCACGACGTCGAGGTAGCCGAGCAGCCTCGTGAGGTCTTCGAAGACGCCCGAGACGAAGTGGCGCAGTTCGGTGGGCCGAAGGTTCTGCGTGAGCGCGTTGAGTTGGGGGTGCAGGGGCCTCGAACCTCCTGTGCGGCGGTCTCGCGCTCGGGGCGTGCGCGTCGCCGGGGGCGCGCAGGTTGTAACAAGGCGGCGGCGGCCGTGTCAACACCAATTTCCCCGCGGGGAAGTTTTAAGTTTTCGCGTTTCGGCTCTATGCTACGGCGCATGTTGAGGGCTTTGGTTCTGTCCGCGGCCGCCCTGGCGGCCTCGGCCTCGGGCGCTCGGGCGCAGTGGGCCGCGCAGCAGAGCGGGACGACGGTGAGGCTTCGCGGCGTGAGCGCCGTTAGCGCGCGCGTCGCGTGGGCGAGCGGCGACCGCGGGACTTACGCTCGCACGACTGACGGCGGCAAGACGTGGCGCGCGGGCCGAGTGCCGGGCGCGGAGGATTTAGACTTCCGCGACGTTGACGCCTTCGACGCAGATACGGCTTACCTCTTAGCAATCGGCCCCGGCGACAGGTCGAGAATCTATAAGACCGTGGACGGCGGCCGCACCTGGGCCTTGCAGTTCAAGAGCGGGCGCGCCGAGGCTTTCTTCGACTGCATGGCCTTCTGGGACAGGCGCCGCGGCGTGGCGATGAGCGACCCCGTCGGCGGCCGCTTCGTCGTCATCACGACTTCGGACGGCGGGCGCACGTGGGCGGAGACGCCGACGGCGGGGATGCCGCCCGCGCTCGAAGGAGAAGGCGGCTTCGCGGCGAGCGGCACGTGCGTCGCAGTCGCCGGCCGCCGCGACGCGTGGTTCGGAACGGGCGGCCCAAACGGCGCGCGCGTCTTCCGCTCGGGCGACGGCGGGCGGACGTGGAGCGCCTCGATGACGCCGCTCGTGAGCGACAAAGCGGCCGGCGTTTTCTCCGTCTTCTTCGGCGACAGGATGAGGGGCGTCGTGGTCGGCGGCGACTACACGAAGGAGGCCGAAGCGTCGGGGAACGTCGCCGTCACGACGGACGGCGGAAGGGCGTGGGCGCGGCCCACGGGCTCGGGGCCGCGCGGCTACAGGTCTTGCGTGGCGCAGGCCGGGCGCGGCGCGCTCGTAGCCGTCGGGCCTTCAGGCTCGGATTACTCGCTCGACGGCGGCCGCACCTGGGCGGCGCTCGGCGACGAAGGCTTCCACGCCGTCAGCTTCGCTAAAGGGACTAACGCGGGCTGGGCCGTAGGCGAGGGCGGGCGCGTCGCGCGCTTCACCGGCAGGCTCGGGAAGGGTTGATTCGATGGGCGAGCGCGGGAAGCCGATACGCGCGTCGGAGGTGGGCGAGTACGTTTTCTGCGCGCGCGCGTGGAGGCTGAGGGTTGACGGCGTGAAGCCCACCTCGGGCGGAGAGGCGCGCGAGGCCGGGACGCGCTGGCACCGCTCGCACGGCCGGACGGTTCGCCGCGCGAAGCGCCTGCGCGCGCTCGCCTCTCTGCTATTTTTTCTGGCGCTCGCGCTCGCGGCGTTCGCTCTGCTGTTAAGGGTTTGGCGATGATGACGGCGCTGCTGCTGGCCGTCGCCTTCGCGCTAGTCTTGCTCGCCGTCGCGGCGGGCGTTGCGTCGCGGCGGGCTGCGCGCGGGTCGGGCCTGCCGCGCGGGCGCATGCTTTACAGCGACACGGGCTTCGCCGTCGGCAAGGTCGCGCCGACGGTCGCGGGTGAAGACGGCGAGCGGCAGGAGCGGCCGCTTCTGTCGCGCAGGCACGGGCTGGTCGGGCGGCCCGACTACGTCGTGCGGACGGCCGAGGGCATCGTCCCCGTCGAGGTGAAGTCCTCGCGCTGCCCGCCGGGCGGCGAGCCCTACGACTCGCACGTGATGCAGGTCGCGGCCTACTGCCTGCTCGCCGAAGACGTGCTCGGCGAGCGCGTCCCGCACGGGCTCATTCGCTACCGCGACTGCGACTTGAAGGTCGAGTACACCGAAGAGCTTCGCGGGGAGCTGCTCGCGCTGCTCGAAGAGATGCGCGAGGCGAGGCGCGCCGAGGAGGTTCACCGCAGCCACGAGGAGCCGCGCCGCTGCGCCGGCTGCTCGATGCGCGAGCAGTGCGACGAGTCGCTCGCCGGCTGAAGGCTCGTCAGCCGCCGCCCGTGCTCCCGAAGCCGCCCGCGCCGCGCTCGGTCTCGCTTAGGTTCTCGGCCCATGCGGGCTCAGGGCTAGCGATGCGCTCTATGACGAGCTGAGCGATGCGCGCGCCGGCTTCGAGCGTCAGGGGCTCGCGGCCGTGGTTGATGAGGGCGCATAGAATCTCGCCGCGGTAGTCGCTGTCAACGACGCCCGCGAGCACGTCGAGGCCCGAGCGCACGGCGAGGCCCGAGCGCGGCGCGACCCTGCCGTAGAAGCCTTCGGGAATTGCGACCGAGAGGCCCGTTCTCACGGCCGCGCGCTCGCCCGCGCCGAGCGTGACCTCTTCGATTGAATAGAGGTCGAGCCCCGCGGCGCCGCGGCTCCCCCTCGTCGGCAGCCGCGCGGCCGGGTGAAGTTTCAGGAACATCAGCTTCTCTGACATGCGCCGATCATACGACGCATCAAAATAACAATCGAGCGAGACGGAAGATGCCCCGGCCCCTAACCGCCACCCTCTGCCTCTGCGCGCTTCTCTTCTTCGCAGGCCCGGCCGAGGGCAGGCAGAAGATGAGCGCCGCGGCCGCGCGCCGCGACCGCGAGGTGGCCGCGCGCTTCGCCCCCACCTTCCGCCAGGGCGTGGGCGACCGCCGCCGCTCGGACTTCATCACCAACTTCAACTTCGACGGCGACTGGCGCGGCGACAACAACTGGAAGAACGCCGAAGACCCGCGCTTCAAGTTGAGGGCTTTCGTCTATTACGCCGTCAGTGAGACGCCGACGCACCTCCTCATACACTACGCCCTCTTCCACCCGCAGGACTACAAGGGGGGCGGCCTGCGCGGGCCGCTCCTGAGCGAGGCCATACGCGAGGGCGTGCGCCGCGGCGGGCGCTACGACCCGACGGGCCTCGCCGAAGAGGCCGTGCTCGCGCACGAGAACGACATGGAGGGCTGCCTCGTCGTCGTCGAGAAGCAGGGCGACGACTTGGGCGCGGCCCGCGTCGCCTACGTCGAGACGCTCTCGCACAACCGCTTCCTCAAGTACGCGGCCGCGGGCGGCGAGGGCTCGAAGGGCGTGAGGGTCGAGGGCGGGCGCGCCGAGCTGTACGTCGAGCCGAAGGGCCACGGCGTAGAGGCTTACGACGGCGGCGAGGGCCAGCGCCCGAAAGAGGGTTTAATCATCTACAAGTTCGCCGGGCGCGCCGAAGACCCGGAGGCTGAGACGGCGGGCGCAGAAGTCGGCTACGACCTGCTGCCCCTCTACACGACGATCTGGCCGCGCGCGCTCAAAGGCGAGGGCGAGACGTTCGGCGCGGCGGGCGACTTCGCCCTGTCGGTGAAGGTCGCGGGCCGTAGGGGGCGCGCGGGCGCGGCGAAGAAGGCGCGGCTGAGCAGGCTGGGCGCGGCCTTCCGCGGCTCGGTCGGCGCCGCCAACGCAGCGCGCGCCCCGTGGGGCTGGCACGATTCCGCCGACCGCGACCTGCCCGCGGGCTCCTGGTTCTTCGACCCGGCCGCGACCGTCAAGCGACACTTCAAGCTAGGCGATACATTCTCAACCGACTACACGCACGCGCCCTTTCTCGGAATCTTCAGGTGAGAAAGCAGAAGGCAGAAGGCAGAAAGCATAAGGCAGTCGAAAAGCGCCCGTGCTGTAGCTGCCTTCTGCTTTCTGCCTTCTGTCTTATCTCGTCTCTTCGAACTCTGCGGGGTCGTGCTCGCCCGCGATGCCTG
>DASPKR010000034.1:0-17497 GCA_035627975.1 Pyrinomonadaceae bacterium
CGCCGTCGTCGAGCAGTTCGCCCACCAACTGCACGTCGCCGTCGCGCGCGGCGAAGAAGAGGCGCGCGTGCCTGAGCAGCCGGGCGACGCCCTCGTGGCCCTTCGACTTCGCTATGTCGTAGCCTGTCTGGTTGTTGCGGCTGCGCGCCTGCACCTCGGCGCCCGCGTCGAGCAGAGCCTCCACGACGGCGGCGTGGCCTGCGCTCGCCGCGTACATGAGGGCCGTGTAGCCGAAGGCGTCGCGCGCGTCCGTCTCGGCGCCCGAGGCCAGCAAAGCGTCCACGCGCGCGAGGTCGCCGCGGGAGGCCGCGATCATCAGCTCTGTCACGCCGTTATTGTTAGGTGCCGTCATCTGCGCCACGGTAGGGCTTCGTGCGGTCGGCGGCCGCCGCTTTCTGCTGCGGCCCTCTCGCGAGGCGTCAGATTGTATCACCGGCCGCCCCTTTGCGGAACAGGGTTCTTAACTTTTCCGACGCCACGGTACGGTCGCGAATTGACCGGCGCGGGCGCCCTCGGGCACACTCTAGCGGTAGCCACCCCGACTGCTCTAGCGGCTTCAACCGGATAGCATGACGAAGTGCCCGTCTCCCCGGACAGGATTCGCCTCAACATGCTTTGTCGCCACTGCGAACGTCCCCTCACGCTGCTGCGGCTGAAATGCCCTACGTGCAGGACGCGCCAGCCCACATGGTACTTGACGGCGGCGCTGCTCTCGGCGGCCGCGTTCGTCGCGGTCGTCTATGCGATACTGCGCCAACACTGAGGCCGTCGCCATATAAAAATGACGCGCCAGGCGCGCCCGCTTATCTCGGGCGCGCGTTCGCCGAGCCATGCTCTACAACACGAAGTCACTCTACACGCCCGCTCTCGAGCCCTACGAGCTGAATGAGCGCGCGCTCATCATTGACACTGAGACGCTGGGCGCCGGCCCCACCGTCGAGATAATCGAGGTGGCGCTCGCGGACTCCGAGGGCCGCGTCATATACGAGTCGCTCGTCCGCCCCGTCTTCAACAGGCTCCCGCCACCCTCGCGCCACGAGAGGTTCCCGCGCGCGGAGATCGAGTCAGCGCCCGAGTGGCCGGCGGTGTGGGAGGAGTTGGCGCCGCTCGTGGACAACAGGCTGCTCGTGGCTTACAACGCGGCCTTCGACCGCCGCGCGCTGGCCGCCACCTGCTCGCGCTACCGGCAGCGCACGGCCGAGCGGGGCTGGCGCTGCGTCATGCAGCTCGCCAAGCGCCTGATGGGGGCGAAGAAGTCCGTGACGCTCGAAGCCGCGTGCGCGCACTTCAGCGTCGAGGCCGGCAACCACCGGGCCGCCCGCGACGTGCGGGCCACGCACGCGCTGCTCATGGCGCTCCTGAAGGAGTCGCCGCCCGGCGGCCGGTAGAAAACCATTTGCCATGCGCCGCCCGGCGGTGGTAGAACTTCCGAGCCCGCAGTCTCCCCGAAGGCGCTTTCGCCCCGCCCCGAAGCCGGGGCTTCACCCCGCGTGTAAAAGATGAGAAAGAGACTCCTGCTCCTGACTGCCCTTGCGGCGCTGTGCGCGCTCGCCGCGCTCGGCTGGCCCTCGCGCGCTCACGATGGCGAGCACCACAGCCCCGGCGGCAACGGCCAGCCCGGCGGCGCGCCGCTCGCCGCTCAGGGCTTTACGCCCTGCTTGAACGGCGCGGCCGGCACCTTCCCTTGCAGCAACGTTGACCTCGCCTCGCTCCTGCCCATCGCGGACATAGACGGCACGGACGCGGCGGGCGTCACCTCGAACGACGTCTGGGGCTGGACTGACCATCAGACGGGCAAGGAGTACGCGCTGCTCGGGCTCTCGAACGGCGTCGCCTTCGTGGACATCACAGACCCGGCGAGCCCCGTCCACCTCGGCAACCTCCCGACGCACAGCGTCAACTCGCTCTGGCGCGGCGTCAAGGTCTATCGCGACCACGCCTTCGTCATCAGCGAGGCCGCGAACCACGGCCTCCAAATCTTCGACCTGCGCCAGCTCCGCGGCCGCACCGCACCGGCCGTCACCTTCGGCGAGACGGCCCATTACGACAACGTCAGCAGCACGCACACCATCGCCGTCAACGAGGAGACGGGCTTCGTCTATCTCGCCGGCAGCCGGCCCAACCCGAACAAGACGGTCGGCGTTGAAACCTGCGGCGGGCGCGGCCTCCACATGGTTGACGTGCGTAACCCTTCTTCGCCAGCCTTCGCCGGCTGCGTTGACTCAGACGGCTACACGCACGAGACGCAGTGCGTCATATACCGCGGCCCCGACGCCGCGCACCGCGACCGCGAAATCTGCTTCAGCGCCAACGAGGACACCGTCACCATCGTTGACGTGACGAATAAGGCCAACCCCGTCCAGCTCTCTCGCACGACATACGCCGGCCGTGGCTACACGCACCAGGGCTGGCTGACCGACGACCACAAGAACTTTCTTCTTAATGACGAGTTGGACGAGACGGGGCAGCACGTCAACACGCGCACCTTCGTCTGGGACGTGACCGACTTGGACGCGCCCTTCGTCAAGAACGTGCAGACGCTCTCGACCACGGCGATTGACCACAACCTGTACGTCCGCGGCCGCTTCGTCTTCGAGTCGAACTACCGCAGCGGCGTCCGCGTCCTCGACACCGCCAACGTCGCCGCCTCGGGGGCGTTGAGCGAGGTCGCCTTCTTCGACGTTTACCCCGCGGACGACCAGCCCCTTTTCAACGGCACTTGGGCCAACTACCCGTTCTTCGCCAGCGGCACCGTCATCGCTAGCGGCATGGAGCAGGGCCTCTTCGTCCTCAAGCCTCGCGTCGGCCTCCCCGTCCACATTGACTACACGCCCTTCTTCGTCCGCCAGCACTACCGCGACTTCCTATCGCGCGAACCCGACGAGGGCGGCCTCGCCTTCTGGTCTCACGAGATCGCCGCCTGCACGACCGACGCTCAGTGCGCCGAGGTGAAGCGCATAAACGTCTCGGCCGCCTTCTTCCTCTCCATAGAGTTCCAGCAGACCGGCTACTTGGTCTATCGCTTCTACAAGTCGGCCTTCGGCGACATGCCGGGCGCGCCCGTCCCCGTCAGGCGCGAAGAGTTTTTGCCCGACACGCGGCGCATAGGCGAGGGCGTGCGAGTCGGCATTGGCGACTGGGCCGCGCAGCTCGAAGCCAACAAGCAGGCGTTCGCGCTCGAGTTCGTCTCAAGACAGCGCTTCGCCGACGCCTTCCCCGCCGCGATGACGCCGGCCGAGTTTGTTAACAAACTTAACGCGAACACCGGCTTCGCTCTGACCCAGGCGGAGGTTGACGCGCTCGTCGCGGAGCTTTCGGCCGACAACACGAACGCCGGGCGCGCGAGCGTCCTGCGCAAGGTCGCGGAGAACGCGGAGCTCGCCCGGCGCGAGTTCAACAAGGCTTTCGTCCTGATGCAGTACTTCGGCTACTTACAGCGCAACCCGAACGACGCGCCCGACACCGGCTTCGGCGGCTTCAACTTCTGGCTCGGGAAGCTCGACGAGTTCCAGGGCAACTTCATACAGGCCGAGATGGTCAAGGCCTTCATCACCTCAATCGAGTACCGGCAGCGGTTCAACCAGTGAGGGGCGAGTGGAGGGCTCACGCAGGCCGGGCCTGAAGACCCTGACGCGCTGGGCGGGCCTTAAATGCCCGGCCTGCGGCGTAGCTTCCATAGTCGCGCGGCCCTTCCAGATAAAGCACCACTGCCCCGCGTGCCGCGCCCTCTTCAAGCGCGAGGACGGCTTCTTCGTCGGCGCGCTCGCCATAAACGTCGTGACGACGGAGTTCGTCATCCTCGCCACTTACGTCGTCTCGATCTTCTTCGTCGGGCAGAACTTCAACGCACTCATCTACGCCCTGCTGGCCCTGGCCTTCGCCTTCCCCGTCGCCTTCTACCACCACGCATGGGCCGCATGGCTCACGCTCGACCACATCGTAGAGTCGCTGCCCACGCACGCCGAAGGCGGCGCGCCCCCGGCAAAATAAATGCGCCACGGGGCGCGTGTGTAAGTTTGAAAGGGCCGCCGCGCCGAGCGGCGGCCGTCAGCCTCTATGATGCTGGCGCAATATCAGCCCGGCGGCGCCGCTTTGAAAATCACCGTCCGGCCGTATAATTCGGTACGGCCTTAACCCAGCGAAGCCAGAGAGGTGAAAGACTTTGAGAGTGACACTCGCGCTCACGCTCGTTTTAATCGTCGCCGTGCTCTCGTCGGCGCAGACGCGCCGCCGGGGCGCGGCCGCGCAGGCGCCGCCCGGGGGCTACTGGCCGCCGGAGAAGGCCCGGCAGCTCCTCGAGAAGACGCAGACCGTTCGCCTCGCGCCCGACCTCTCGCACCTGACCACGGGCGAGCGCGCGGCCGTCGCGAAGCTCCTCGAAGTCGGGCGCATATTCCAGTCGCTCTACGAGCGGCAGCGCCACGAGCGCGCGCTCGAAGCTTACGCGGAGCTTGCACGCCGCCGGGGCGCAGGCGCGCGCGACCTGCTAGACATCTACCGCCTCTTCCAGGGGCCTATCGCGACCACGCTGGAGAACAAGCGCGAGCCGTTCCTGCCCGTCGCCGCGACCGTGCCGGGCAAGAACGTCTATCCGTGGGGCGTGACTAAGGCCGAGGTCGAAAGCTTCCTCGCCTCGCGACCCGACAGGCGCGACTCGATACTCGACGCGCGCACGGTCGTCCGCCGCGCGACGGCGCCTGAGCTTCGCGCAGACCTCGCGTCGCTCAGGCGCCACCCCGCTCTCGACGCGCTACAGCCGGGCCTGCGCCGCGAGCTTGAAAGCCTGCTCAGGCGCCCCGACCCGGAGGGCTTCTACGCCGTCCCCTACTCGGTCGCATACGCCGACGAGATGGTGCGCTCGCACGCGCTCCTGAACGAAGCCGCGGACGCCGTGCAGAGAGACGACGAGGAGTTCGCGCGCTACCTCCGCAACCGCGCGCGCGACCTGCTCTCGAACGACTACGAGTCGGGCGACGCCTCCTGGGTAACCGGGCGCTTTAAGAACCTTAACGCGCAGATCGGCGCCTACGAGACATACGACGACGAGCTGTTCGGCGTGAAGGCCTTCTTCGCCGTCAGCGTCCTCGCCACGCGGCGTGAGGAGACCGAGGCTCTGCGCAGCGCCATGCGCGGCTTGCAGGCTCTGGAGGACTCCCTGCCATACGAGCGGCGCAAGAAGGTCAGGGAGGACATACCCGTCGGCGTCTATGACGTTGTCGCAGACTTCGGGCAGGCGCGCGGCCCCAACACCGCTACCATCCTCCCGAACGAGGCGTACCTCGCCCGACGCTACGGGCGAACGATACTTCTGCGCGCCAACATCATGCGCAACCCCGAGCTGTTCCAGTCCACGGGGAGCGCGTGGGAGGCGGCAGTCGCGCCGGCGCACGCCCCGGAGCTTACGCCCGACGGCAACTTCTACCGCACGCTCTGGCACGAGGTCGGCCACTACCTCGGCGTTGACACCACGCGCGGCGGGCAGGACTTGGACGCGGCCCTGCAGGAGAATGCGAGCCTGCTAGAAGAGATGAAGGCAGACCTCGTCTCGCTCTTCGTCGCGGAGGCGCTGCGCAAGCAGGGCTACTACACGGCCGGGCAGTTGCGCTCCGTCTATGCGAGCGGCGTCAACCGCGTCCTCCAGAACAACCCTCCGCGCCGCGACCAGCCGTACCAGACTATGCAGCTAATGCAGTGGAACTTCTTCCTCGAGCGCGGGCTGCTCTCCTTCGACCGCCAGTCGCAGAGGCTGCGGATCAACTACGACAAGTACCACGACGTTGTGGGCGACCTCCTCAAGCAGGTGCTCGAAGTTCAGTACGAGGGCGACCGCGCGGCGGCCGACCGCTTCATAGAGCGCTACGCTAAGTGGGACGAGCCGCTGCACGGCGCGGTCGCGAAGAACATACGCGACCGCCAGCGCCACCGCTTTCGCCTCTTCAGGTACGCCGCCCTCGGCGAGTGACACGCAGGGCCGCGCGCGGCGCCGTAAAAGAGAAGGCCGGGTGACGAGAAAGGGCAATTCCTTCCTCGTCACCCGGCCTTGCGCTTGACAGCGTGGCTGCCTTCGCTGACTAGGCGGCGTAATTTGCGCCGCCGTCCGTGAGGCTGCGCGGCGCCGTGTGCTGTTCGAGGAGCTCGACGATTGAGGCGTGGCCGTGGGCGCGAGCGATGTCGAGCGCTGTCTCGCCGAGGCGGTTGAGGGCGCGCGGGTCTGCGCCGCCCGCGAGCAGCTCGGCGGCGACTTCGAGGCTGCCCTCGCACGCCGCGGCCGCGAGCGCAGTCCAGCCCCCGGCGTCGGCCGCCTCCGGGTCTGCCCCGGCCGCGAGCAGCAGCCGCGTGGCTTCGGCGTCGCCGAGCGAGACGGCGAAGTGCAGTGCCGTGCGGCCGTCCGCCGTTCGCGCGCGCGGGTCTGCCCCGGCCGCTAAAAGGAGGCGGACGACCTCGGCCTCGCCCGCGAAGGCAGCCGCGATGAGCGGAGTCCAGCCGCTGCCCGGCATGCGCGCCGAAGCGTCCGCGCCCGACGCGAGTAGTTCCTTCACGCCCGCGGCGTCGCCCTCGCGCGAGGCGGCGAGCAACCGTTTGTCCGTCCCGGCGAGCGCGGCCGACGCCCCGTGCGACTCAGGCCCTGCTCCGCCCTCCTCATCGTCGCGCCTGAGCAGCGCGACGACCTGGCCGTGGCCTTCGGCTGAGGCCCGCTCTAGCGCCCCGGCGCCGGCGGAGTCCTTCGCTCCCCTGTCCGCGCCCGAGGCGAGCAGTAGCCGCACGACCTCCACGTGCCCGCCCGCCGCCGCGTACACGAGCGCGGTCGTGCCGAACTGGTCGCGCGCGTTCACATCGGCGCCGCCCTCCTCGATGAGCCGGCGGGCGGCGCGGTAGTCGCCGCGCGACGCGGCCTTCATCAACTCTGTGACAGGCCCTTCAGCCCCCGTCATTCTTTCGGCTCCCTCCCCGCCGTCAGTCATAGCTTCTTCATGCCGAAGCGGTCGAGCCAGAGGCTCCCGAACGCGGGGCAGGGCAGGGCCGTGCACTCCTGCCGCCGCACGAAGACTAAAACAGCGCGCGCGCCTTCGGGCGCCGCGAACTCGAGCGAGAAGTCGCGCCAGCCTTCGGTCGTCCCCGTCGGCAGCGGCTCGGCCGAGGCGAGACGCCTGCCCTCGTGCTCGCCCTCCGCGAGCGAGACGCCCACGAGCACGGGGCCGCCAGTGACGAGGTTACGCGTGCGCGCGGAGAACTGCAGCCGGTAGCGAGCGCCCGGCTCCACCAGGACGAGCTGCGACAGAAGCCTAGATGATGGCTCGAAGTTGCCGGCCATCTCTAACCGCAGCGAGCGTGCGCCCTCGCGCGGCCCCTGCGTGTCGAGCGAGGCGCGCACCGTCTCGACCTTGTCGGCGAACCGCCAGCCGAAGCCGCCCTCGTCTGTGCGGTGCGTAGCCTCGAAGCCGCCGTCTGTCAACTGCCCCGCCCCGCTGCCCCCGCCCCAGACTTCGTGCGCCTCGGCGAAGCCGCCCGCCTTGATCAACTCCGCGACGACCGTGCGGCGCGCGCCTTCGGGTAGCCGCGAGGCCGCCTCGCGATAGACCTTCACGGCCGCCGCAGGCTCGCCGCTCCGCGCGAGGAAGCGCGCGAGCGCGAGCGACTCTTCGGGGTCGCGCGGCCGCGCGACTTCCATGACCGCGCCCGCGTCCTTGCCGGAGACGTGCCAGACGGCCTGCAAAAATGTGCGGTAGAGCTTAGGGTCGCTCTCGGCGGCCGCGCGCATTTCGGCCAGCGCCTCGTCAAGCCGGCCCGCGCGCAGCAGAGTGTTGCCGAGCTGCCAGCGCGGCTGCGCGTAGAAGGGAGCCAGCCGCGCCGACTCGCGGAAGGCCGCGAGCGCCCCTTCCACGTCGCCCGCCTGCTCGCGCGCCTTCCCCAGCTCGAGCCAGACGACGTAGTCGGACGGGCGTAGCCGAAGGGTCTGCTCATACGCGCGCGCGGCCCCAGCGTAGTCGCCCGAGGCCGTCAGCAGCCCGGCGAGCGCGTAGTGAGACTCGGGGTCTGACGGCGAGAGTTCGACGGCCAGCCCGCCCGCGTCGCGCACGCCCGACCTCACGCCGTAGTCCGCGACGAGACGAGCAAGCCCTGCCCTCCCTACCCACCACGCGCAAGAGGAGAAGAGCAGCAGGGCCGCGGCCGCGGAGGCGAGCACGAGGGCCGTGCGCCGCGCCGGTCTGGTTTCGGTCGTCTGTTCGGGGGTCACGCGAGAAGGGTGGAGGCGCCGCCGGGGGCGGGCTTAAAAACTACCGTCCCCTCAGAACCCGAAGATTCTGAGGGGACAGGGTTGTGAACGAGAAGTTTGTTTCGCGCCGGGGCCGCGACCGCTCAGTCGCGGCACTCGTCGTTGCGCCCGCGCGGCGTGCCGGGGCTCGGGTTCGCGCCGCGGCGGCACGGGACGACGATGGCCGCCGTGATGAGGCCGCCCGCGCCGAGCAGGCCGCCGACGACCGCGCCGGTGCTGATGCCCGCGGCCGTACCCGCTATTACGACCGGCGCCGCGATGGCGCCCGCGCCGGCAGCAGCAGCCGCGCCCTTGCCGATGATCGGGGCGCCGCCGGAGTCGGACGCGCAGACGTCAACCGGCCCCCCGCCGTTCGGGTCAGAGATGACGGCGCCGCTAGCCTCGACTACGACCG
The DNA here is from genome assembly GCA_035627975.1 of Pyrinomonadaceae bacterium. GTDB lineage: Bacteria > Acidobacteriota > Blastocatellia > Pyrinomonadales > Pyrinomonadaceae > QHXN01. The sequence continues at coordinate 8,670 of DASPKR010000034.1, forward strand.
GAGTCCCCTTCGACGGATAGACGATGACGCACCCGCGGTTGACCTTCACGTGGATGCGGTTGCCCTCGAAGGTGATGACCACGTCGGCGTTCGGCGCGATGTCAACGCGGCCGAGCGGGCCGAGGTCAACGGTCGCGCCCGTCCCCGCGGGCGTCTGAATCGCCTGGCCCGAGAAGATGGTGTCGCCGGTCTTGACCTGGTTGCCGCCGGCCGTGATGGGCGCGTCGTTGCGAGTTGTCAGGCGCCCCTGTGCCTGCGCGGCCGGCGAGCCCGCGAGCCGGGCCGACGCCGCGCGCAGGAGGTCTGCCTGTACGTAAACCTGCGTGAGCGCTACGGTCAGCACTAGCGCGAAGACTTTGGGCCAACGATTCTTGAGGGTGGTCATATAGTTTTATCTCCGACCTTCCTGGGGGAAAAGGTCTGCATGTCCCCCATCCTAAATGCCACGCGGATTTTAGCCCCGCAGGCCGTTTTTAACAATACCCTGAAGGGCTAGTTTTTTGGCGCCGGGCGCCCCTAAGCGCCGGGAGCGCGGCCGTTAAGCGTAAGGCGCGGCGGCGCCCTCCTCCGGAACGTCCACGGCCGCCACGACCGAGAGCACGACGGCGAGCGCCGCGTTCACCGTTATGTGCAGCCCGAAGTCAACGAGGCTGTGGACGGCCACGCCGAAGAGGCCCACGAGCGCCCCGAGGCAGGCGGCGCGCCGAAACGTGCCGCCCCCGGCGAGCGCCGCCCTCGCCCGCCGCAGCACGGACAGCACGAGCCAGACGACAAGCCCCGCGCCCACTATCCCGCCGCCGGCGAGCAAGTCTAGGTAGTCGTTGTGCGCCTGCTGCGGCACGAAGTCGCCCGAGGCGTCGTGGTGGCGCGTTATCGCCGTCCAGTAGCCGCCGAAACCCACCCCGGCCACCGGGTGCTCGGCGAAGAGCTTCCACGTCGAGCGCCAGATGTCCGCGCGGCTCGTGTTCATGCGCGGGATCATCTGCTCCATCTCGCCCAGCTCTTCCGGCACGGTGCTCAGGTTGCTGACGACGGGCTCGCCGCCCACCCAAACGACCGCGAGCACGACAGCCGCGGCCAGCGCCGTCGAAAGCCCGACGCGCGCCGCGGCGGAGCCGAGCGCCGAGCGCCAGCCGCCCCCCACGCGCGGCCCCGTCTCGCGCCCCCCGCGCGCGGCCAGCAGCGACGGCGCGGCCACGGCGGCGAAGAAGAGGAGCTGGCACAGCAGCGTCAGCACACCGCCGCGCGAGTTGGCGAGTATGAGCGCAGCGCCGATGGGCAGCAAAGCCGCGAGGTAGAAGAGCCGCCAGCCGGGCCGGCCCCAGCGCGCGGCCGCCAGGCAGAGCGCCGGCCCCAGCGCCATCTCCATCATGAAGCAGAACTGGTTGCGGCTTATGAACTGCGCGTAGCCCTCGCCGCGCACGAGGTGCGGGAGCAGGAAGCCCTCGCCCTCCTGCTGCGTGGCCTGCCGCAGTATGCCGAAGAGCGCGCTCGCGGCGCCGACGCCGACGACGGCGATCACCATCGCGTGCAGCCTGCCGCGCGCCCTCCCGAAGCGCAGCAGTATGGCGCCGAGCAACGTGAGCGCCGCCACCTTCGCGGCGAAGAGGCGCGTCTCGAAGGGGTCTGCGCTTATGGCGCCAGCGGCCGCGCCGAGCGGGAGCGTCTGGAAGAGCGCGAAGAGCGTAAGGGCGACCGCGGGGAGCAGGAGGAGCAGGTCGCGCCGCCCGAGGCCCCAGCCGCCTGTCAAGACCGCCTCGACGGCCCAGAGACACCCGAGCGCTAACGCCGCCGAGACGAAGGCCGCCTCCCACCACGGCTCAATGGAGCCGTAGGGAACGGCCGACGCAGCGACCAGCAGGAGCGCGCAGTAGAAGACGAAGCGCCCGAGCAGGCTCGCGGGTCGCGGGTCGCGGGCTGCGGACTGCGGACTGGGTGAGGCCGCGCCTGTCATCAACTTCGTCAACCCGCAGTCTTCTTCACGCGAAAGTCTTGGCGGCGGCGAGCCGCCCGGCCTCGGCGCCCTGCACTTCGGCCGGCTCGTCTCCGCGCGCCTCTTCGTCGTCCGCGCCGCCGAGCGTCAGGTTCGACTCGGGCAGCAGGTCGCTCACGTATCGGCGTATGGCCTGCTCGTCGCCGCGGGCCGAAAGCTCGGAGAGCCGCGCCAGCGCCTCGCCGACGACCGTCTCGGCGTAGGTCTGCACCTTGCCTATGAAAATTTTCGGGTGGCGGGTCTTGGTTATCTGCTCCTCGTTGAAGGCCAGCTCCTCGAAGAGTTTCTCGCCGGGGCGCATGCCCGTCACGACCACGTCTATGTCCTCGTAGGGCTTGTAGCCCGAGAGGGTGATGGTGTCGAGCGCGAGGTCGAGAATCTTCACGGGCTCGCCCATGTCGAGGATCAGGATCTCGCCGCCCTGGCCGATGCCGCCGGCCTGAAGGACTAACTGCGCGGCCTCGGGGATGGTCATGAAGTAGCGCACCATGTCGGGGTGCGTGACGGTGACGGGGCCGCCCTTGCGTATCTGCTCGCGGAAGATGGGGATGACGGAGCCGGCCGAGCCGATGACGTTGCCGAAGCGCACGGAGACGTAGCGCGTGGCGTAGCGCCCGTTGAGGCTCTGCGCGGCCAGCTCGGCCATCCTCTTCGACGCGCCCATCACCGACGTTGGCCGCACCGCCTTGTCCGTAGAGATGAGGACGAAGACCTCGGCGCCGAACTCGCCGGCTAGCCGGCCGACGTTGTGCGTGGCGAGCACGTTGTTCTTGACGGCCTCGGTGGCGTTGCTCTCCATCATGGGGACGTGCTTGTGCGCGGCGGCGTGGAAGATGACCTGCGGGCGGTACTCCTCCATTATGTTGCGCATCCTCGACTCGTCGCCCACGTCGGCGATGAGCGGGACGATGGGGAAGCCGTCAACCAGCTCGCGCACCTCGCGGTCTATCTGGAAGAGCGCCGGCTCGGCCCTCTCGACCAGCAGCAGGCACGACGGGCCGAAGCGCGCTATCTGCCGGACCAGCTCGGAGCCTATCGAGCCGCCCGCGCCCGTCACCATCACGGTCTTGCCGCCGAGGAAGGAGCAGATGCCCTCGATGTCCAGGTCAACGGGGTCGCGCCCGAGCAGGTCTTCTATCTGCACGTCGCGAAGGCGGCTGACCTCGACGTGGCCGAGCAGAATCTCGTAGAGGCCGGGGATGACGCGCACCCTCACGGGTATCTTCTCGCAGGCGCGGACGATGCGGCGTATGTTGTCGCGCGAGGTCTGCGCGATGGTGATTACGACGTGGTCAATGCCCAGCTCGCGCACGAGGCGGGGCAGGTCGTCGGTCGTCCCGAGCACGGGGATGCGGCTTATGACCTTGCCGTGCTTGCTGAGGTCGTCGTCCACGAACCCCTTTATGTCGAGATTCATGTCGCCGCGCCCCTGTATCTCGCGGGCGGCCAGCACGCCCGCCCGGCCGGCGCCGATCAGCAGCACGGCCTTCCTGCCGGCGGCCGGGGCGGCGCTCTGCGCGCGCTCGCCGTTCTCCCGCCGTTGCTTCCACTCGTCCACGGCGCGCCGCGCTATGCGGAGGCCCAGCACTCCGCCGAAGCCGAGCCCCGCGTCTATCAGCGCTATCGAGAGCGGCACGCGCCAGTCGTTCGGCACGGGCGAGGGTAGCAGGCGCACCAACAACAGCAGCCCGCAGGAGGCGGCCGCCGCCCTCACGAAGGGCCCTATCTCGGACATCCCCACGTAGCGCCAGATGAGGCGATAGCCGTCGAAGTACCACAGCATGAGCATCTGGAGGGGGACGACGTAGGCCGCCTGCCTGAGAAGGTCGGCCGCGTTGTCCCAGCCCGGCGCGAAGTCGAAGCGCAGCAGGTAGGCCAGCGCGAGCGCCAGCAGGAACGTCAGGAAGTCCAGGGCGAAGTGAATCCTCCGCCGCGTGATGTACCTCCTCACGCGCGGCGAGTTGAGCACCTCGTTAAACTTGGCGCCGTACTCGTTTAGTGTCCTGCTGACAAAGCTGTCGTCGTCGGGAGTTGATCGGGTCGTCATCGCGGCCGGAGTTCCTTTTGAGGTTAAAAGCGAGGCAAAATTTGTCGGGAAAAGCCGGCCGGGCGCAGGGAGTGCTGCCCGGCTGGCGAAGCGGCCTTAATGAAATTAACTCCGCGCGGCTGCGCGTCGAAGTTCTGGAAGAACTAAGGACTGGCGCTTTGAGCCGGGGCGCCGGCGAAGTTGCGCCCCGTCGCCTTTCCGTGTGCAGGGGGAAGTGTATTCCAACAGGCGCCCCGACACAAGTGTTAAAATTCTCTCCGAACGCGCCCGCGCCGGCTACCGCCTGAACTTCCCGACCACGTCCGAAACGGCCTCTATCACGTCCTCCACGTCGCGGTCGCTCATGCGCGGGTTTAAGGGGAGCGACACCATGCGGCGGAACTCGCCGTAGGCCACGGGGAAGTCTTCGGGGCGGTAGCCGTACTTGTCGCGGTAGTAGGGGTGCGTGTGGACGGGGATGAAGTGGACGCTGGTGCCTATGCGCCGCTCCTTCAGCTCCTCTATGAACTGCTCGCGCGTAATCGTCAGCCGCTCCAACTTCAGCCGCACGACGTAGAGGTGCCAGGCGTGCCCGACCTCGGGGCGGCGGCCGGGCAGCGTCAGCTCCTCGATTCGGGAGAACGCCTCGTCGTAGCGGCTCACTATCTCGGCGCGGCGACGCTGGAACGAGTCGAGCTTGCGTAGCTGGTGCAGCCCGAGCGCGGCCTGTATGTCGGTCATGTTGTACTTGAAGCCGGCCCGCACGACCTCGTAGTACCAGGAGCCCTTCTCGCCGTAGCGGTTCCAGGCGTCGCGGCTCATGCCGTGCAGGCTCCACACGCGCGCCTCGTCAACGAGCGCCTGCGGCCCCGTGAGCATCCCGCCCTCCGCGGTCGTCAAGTTCTTCGTGGCGTAGAAGGAGAAGCAGGTGAAGACCGGCACGTCCCCGTAGTGCGACGCGAAGGAGCCGACCGTGCGCCCCTCGTGCGAGGCGGGCAGCGCGTGGGCGGCGTCCTCGACGACGGCGAGCCTGTGGTCGCGCGCGAGCGCCATCAGGGCGCCCATGTCGCACGGGTGGCCGTAGAGGTGGACGGGCAGCAGCGCCCTGACGCGCCCGCCCGACTTTATCACCGACTCGACGGCCTCCTCGACGCGCGCAGGGTCTATGTTGAGCGTGTCGGGCGAAACGTCGGCCATCAGGGGCCGCGCTCCCGTGTGCTCTATGACGTGGACGCTGGAGCAGAAGGTCAGCGGCGTCGTGATGACCGTGTCGCCGGGGCCGACGCCCAAGGCGGCCAGCGCCACGTGCAGGGCGGCCGTGCAGGAGTTCAGGGCGAGCGCGGCGGGCGCGCCCACGTACTGCCTGAACTCCTCCTCGAAGCGCTTGACCTTCGGCCCCGTCGTTATCCAGTCGGTGCGGAGCGTGTCAACGACCTCGGCGATCTCCTCCTCGCCGATGAGCGGCGGTGAAAACGGAAGAAAGGTTTCTCTCACTTGGTATGCCCTTTGAAGTTTGGAGTAGGGGTTTCAGTCGTTCTCGGCCAGCAGCTCTGTGATGAGCGTCATCAGCTCGCGGGCGTCGAAGGGCTTGGCGACGTAGGCGTTGAAGCCGGCGGCGCGCGCCTTCTTCTGCAACTCGTCCTCTATGCCCAACTCGCCGTAGGCCGAGACGGCGACGATGGGGACGCCGCGCAGCTCGGGCTCTGCGCGTATGGCGCGCGCCGCGGCGAAGCCGTCCTGCTTCGGCATGAACAAGTCCATGAGGATGAGCGAGGGCAGCGCCTCCTTCGCCACGTGCAGGGCCTGGCGCCCGTCCTGCGCGGCCACGACCGAGTAGCCACGACCCTCGAGCACGAGCCGCAGCGCGTCGCGTATGTCGTCGAAGTCGTCAACTACAAGGATGGTGGGCTTTCCGTTGGGGGGTTTCGTCATTTATGCCTCCGTCACACGGGTCATTCCGTCCCCTGGCTCGGCCCCGCGTTCGAGGCGGCGTCAGCCGCCTATCTCGCCCTTGTAGTCCTCGGAATAATAGACGCCCCTGCGCAGCAGCACGAGCACGAAAGCCTTTAGGAAGACCTCGGCGTCGTAGCGCAGCGAGCAGTTGTCCACGTAGCGCACGTCCAATTCGGCGCGCTTGTACCACGGCAGGGAGTTCCGGCCGTGGACGAGCGACAGGCTCGCCATGCCCGGCTTGACTTCGAGCTTGCGCCGCATGAGGTCGTCGTAAAGCTCGAGCTGCTCCACGAGGTCGGGCCGGGGGCCGACGACGCTCATGTCGCCCTTTATGACGTTAAAGATCTGCGGTATCTCGTCGAGCGTGTAGTCGCGCAGCAGGCGGCCTATGCGCGTCAGTCGCGGGTCTCCCGCGCCGACGAAGGCCGAGCCGTCCGGGTTGCGAACCATCGGCGCGTTGTGAAGCATCGTGCGGAACTTGTACATCACGAACGGCCGGCCGCCCCTGCCCAGCCGCCTCTGCCTGAAGAGCACGGGGCCGGGCGAGCTGAGCTTCACCAGCACGGCTATCAGGAGCATGAGCGGCGAGAGCACGACGAGCGCGAGCGACGCCACTACGAGGTCAACCGCGCGCTTCGCGAACAGGAAAGATTTGCTGAACCGCCTCATCGCCTGACTTCCAGCACCGACTGAAAAACTTCCGCCGCCCGCAGGCCCACCATCGCGCCGTTCCGGAGGGCCATCTGCCGCATCGCCTCGATGGAGCGCGGGTGCGGCGGCTCGCGCACCTCAGTCTCGTAGAGCGCCATCGCGCGCAGCTTCAGCTCCAGCGTCTCGGCCACGTCCGAATAGACGTTCCAGTTCGGCACGCCCCGGCCGGCGTGCGGGATTGTGTCAACCGAGTAGCAGAGCAGCCGCTCGAAGGACGTTAGGCTGAAGGGGCGCGCGGCGACAGCCGCGGCCTCGTAGGCGACGCGGTGGTCTGCGTTGAGGTCGGCGAAGTGGTGCGTGTAAATGACGTTCGGGTTGACGCGCCGCGCCACGCCCTCGACGAAGCGGTTCACTTCGAGGACGGGCAGCGAGTCGAGCCTCTGGTCGGGGAAGTCGCCGAAAAATATTTCGCGCGCGCCGAGCGTCTCGGCCGCGGCGCGCGCCTGCCGCTTCTTGAGCGCGGCCTTCTCCTCCTCGCCGGGGAATTGCACGCTCGCGCCCTCGGTCAGGATGGTTATGAACACGTCGTCGCCCGCTGCGGCGTGGCGCGCGATTGTGCCGCCCGCGCCTATCACCTCGTCGTCCGGGTGCGCCGCGACGACGAGCACGACTTTTCTGCTCTCGCCCGTCAACTCTTTTGTAGCCCCTCTCTGTCTTTTACTCGGCGCCCGCGCGGCTCACTTTGAGCGCCGCGCCCTGCCGCTCGACGCGGTAGGCCGGGAGTTTGCGCCGCAGAAGCTCCGCGTAGCAAGCCTTCAGGCGCTCCACCACCTTGCGCTCGTCGAAGCGATCCTCGGCCAGCTCGCGCCCGCCGCGCCCGAGCCTTGCTGCGAGCGCCGGGTCGTCCAGTAGCGCGCCGACCTTCTCGGCCACGGCCGCCGAGTCCTTTAGAGGGACTAGGAAGCCGTTGCGGCCCTCGACGACGGCCTCGCGGCAGCCGGGGATGTCCGTGGCGACGGCCGGCTTCGACATGGCAGCGGCCTCCATCAGGCTGCGGGGGAAGCCCTCGCGGTAGGACGGGAGCGCCACCACGTCCATCACCGAGTAAAGCTCGTCCATGTCCTTCCTGTCCTTAAGCACGACGAATTTGTCTTCGACGCCGAGCCGGCGCAGTTCGCCGAATTCAACGGGATCGCGCTCGCTCGCGAGCGCCGCGCCGACCGTGAGGAAAGTGACGTTCGGCCTCTTATCGGCTATCAGCTTCGCGGCCTCGAAGAACTCGCGGTAGCCCTTCTCCCAGACGTAGCGGCCGACCATGCCGACGACCGCGTTCCCTTCGGGCACGCCCAGCTCGCGCTTCTTGGCGCGAACCTGCTCGGGCGGGAAGCGGCGCGCGTCGAGGCGCGTGATGTCTATGCCGTTGCCGAGGTAGGCGACGCGCGCGCGGCGGTAGATTCTCTCACGGACGGCGTGCTCAACGTCCTCGGCGCTCTGCGACAGCGTGAAGTCGGAGACGAGGCCGGAGAAGCGCGCGAGGTTCTTCAAAAGCGAGCGCTTCGCCCCGCCCATCTCGCCGCGGAAGATGAAGCCGTGGTTAGTGTAGAGCACTATGGGGACGCCCGCGATGCGCGCGGCGAGTTGGCCGAACAGCTCTATCTTAGGCGTGTGCGCGTGGAAGATGGTGTAGCGCTCGCGGCGAAGTATGCCGACAAGCTCCCGCAGGAGTTTCAGGTCGGCCGCCGGGCTCATCTCCCTGCGGACGGCGATGCGGTGGACTTTAAACCCCTCCTCCTCGAACGACGGGACCCACGGGCCGTCGGCGCACATGGCGTGAACCTCGAAGCCGTCCTCTTTGAGCGCGCGGAGTTGCGGCCGCAGGAACAGAATCCCCAGGTCAACGGTCGAGGCGTGGACTATCTTTATCTTCTGGCTCATCGCTTCAAAAGCTCTCGGAAGACTTGGGCCGTCCTCCGCCTCATCTTCTCCTTGCTGAACTCCGCGCGCGCGCGCTCGGCGGCGCTTCGGCCCATCGCGGCGCGGCGCCCGGCGTCGCGCAGGAGCGACAGTATCGCCTCGGCCATGCTCGGCGCGTCGCCGGGGGGGACGAGCACGCCGGACTCGCCGTCAACAATCTGCTCGGCCGTGCCGGCGACTCGCGTGGCGACGACGGCCTTGCCCATGTACATCGCTTCGAGCACGGCGCGC
>DASPKR010000035.1:0-2028 GCA_035627975.1 Pyrinomonadaceae bacterium
TCGCTGGAGGGGCGCAAGCTCCTCGTCATCCAGTCGCTCGACGCGCACCTCCGGCCGCAGGGCGCGCCGCTGGTGGCGCTCGACGCCATCGGCGCGGGCGTCTCCGACCTCGTCTTCTGGTGCCGCGGCAAGGAGGCGAGCTTCCCGTTCCGGCGCGAGGACACGCCGACCGATTGCACCATCGTCGCCATCGTCGATTCCGACGCGCACGTGACGCGCGGCGCGGGAGGGCGGAGTTGATTCTGGCGCGCGTGCTCGGCAACGTCGTGGCGACGCAGAAGAACGCGCGCTACGGCGGCGCGCGCGTGATGATGTGCCAGCCCGTGACCCCCGCCGGCGAGGAGACGGGCGCGACCGTCCTCGCGCTCGACTCGGTGGACGCGGGTGTGGGCGACACGGTTCTGATCGTGCAGGAGGGATGGGGCGCCTCGACCGCCGCGACGGGCGAGGCGGGCGCGGCGATTGACTCCGCGATTGTCGGCGTCGTTGACTACATCGACTTGCTCGCGGACGAGCCGACACGGAGACCTTTGTTTGAATGAGCAGTAGCGACCAGGAACAGATTCGCGCGTTGGCCGAGCGCGTCGCGCGCCGCCTCGCTTCGCAGGCGAATGAGGCGGGCGCGGCCGGCGCTGCCCCACACGCCGCCGACGCCGGCGACCTCTCGGCGGTGCGCGACGGGCTTGCCGACATCCGCCGCCGGCTCGCACACATCGAGTCGCACATCGGCCACGAGGAGTCGCACGGGCCGGGCGCGCGCTCGGCGGGCGACGCGGCCCGCACAGGTTCGGTCGGGGCGCAGGCGCATGGGGCTGACGACGCGCGCGGTCAGACGCCCGCCACCTCGCTCTGGCTGAGCGGCACCTACGTGCCCGCCACAGAGCACCCGAGCCAGGAGCGTTTCGGCATCGACGAGGCCGTCTCGGAGATGGTCGATTTCTTCGAGCGCGAGAAGACGTGCAACCTCGAACCCGGCGGCAAGCCCTGCGACCACTGCGGCATGTGCAGCTCGCGCGGGTTCTAAAGCGTCTTACGCTTGAGTGCGGGTAAAGGCCCGCGGTAATCTGCCGCGCCATGAAAGCCTATTCCCTGGACTTGCGGCAGAAGGTCTTAGCCGCGGCCCTGCGCGGCGACCGCACCATCCGCGAGGTCGCGGACTCCTTCGGCGTCGGCACGACCTTCGTCGATAAGGTACTCGCGCTGCACCGCAAGGGCGAAGACCTCGCGCCCCGGCCGCACGGCGGCGGCTACCCGGCCCGCCTGCTGCCCCGGCACGGGCGCCTGCTGCGGGCCGAGGTGCGGCGGCGCAAGGACTCGACGCTCGAAGAGCTGCGCGCCCACCTCGCAGCCGAGGCCGGGCTCGTGGTGAGCGCCGCGACCGTCTCGCGGGCCTTAGCCCGCCTCGACCTGCCGCGTAAAAAAAAGTCTGGCGGCGTCGGAGCGTAACAACTACAAGCGCGGCTGGTTCCGCCGCCGTGCCCGTCGCTTGCGCCATCGCCGGTTCGTCTTCGTGGACGAGACGGCGGTCAACACCGCGATGACGCGCCGCTACGGCCGGGCGCCCCGCGGCGAGCGCGTGCATGACTCGGCGCCCCGCAACTACGGCGCGCACACCTCGGTGATCGGCGCTTTGGGCTTGCGCGGGTTGGTGGCGACGCTCGCCGTCGAGGGCGCGGTCGATACCATCTGCTTCGACGCCTACGCCGAACACCTGCTCGGCCCTCGGCTCAGGCGCGGTGACGTGGTGGTGCTCGACAACCTCACGGCGCACCGGGCGAGCCGCATCGAGGAGGTGGCCGCGAGTCGCGGCGCACAAGTCTTGTGGCTGTCGCCGTACTCGCCCGACTTCAACCCGATCGAGCAGTGCTGGTCAAAGATCAAGACGTTCCTGCGCGGGGCCAAGGCGCGCACCGCGGGCGCGCTCGACGAGGCGCTGGCGCAGGCCATCGGGCTCGTCACGCAGTCGGACATCCGCGGCTGGTTCAAGCACTGCGGCTACTCACTCGCACGCAAGTGAGAACCGCTTTA
>DASPKR010000036.1:0-7571 GCA_035627975.1 Pyrinomonadaceae bacterium
CCGCACCGCCCGCGACGTGGGCGTCTCCTTCGGCGCGCCCGACGAGGACGCGCACCACCAGCACGAGGAGCGGCAGGAGTGCTGAAGACGGGTGGCGGGTGATAGGTGACGGGTGTTAGGTAGAAGCAAGCTGTCTTTACCCGTCACCCGTCACCTATCACCCGTCACCGCTTTTGCATATAATCCGCCGAGGAGGGAATCTCAGTGACCGAAGCCATCAAGCAGAAGCTTCAGAATGAGCTGGACGAGCTGGACACGGAGCTGCGCGTCCACCTGCCGCGCGAGATCAAGCGCGCGAAGGAGTTCGGCGACCTGCGCGAGAACGCCGAGTACCACGCCGCGCTCGCACGCCAGCAGTTCGTGCAGGCGCGCATACGCGACCTGCGCCAGCGCCTGAGCGAAGTCTCCTCTATTGACCTCTCGAAAATCCCCCGCGACCGCATAGCCTACGGCTCAACGGTCGTGCTCTACGACTCGGAGCGCGACGAGGACGTGACCTACCGCCTCGTCACGCCCGAGGAGAGCGACCCCAACGCCGGCCTCATCTCGACGACCTCGCCCGTCGGCCGCAGCCTCATGGGGCGCGAGGAGGGCGACGAGGTCAAAGTCGTAACCCCTGCGGGCGCCCGCAAGTTCGAGATAAAGAGCCTGAAGACTCTGCACGACGAGGCGGCCGCGGGCGAAGGTTGACCCGCACGCCCGCCGCCGTCTCACCCGTAAACAGCTTGCGCGCCCACTATCCTGCGCCGTAAGGCCATGAGAAAGACGCTCGCGCTCGTCGCGCTCCTGACACTGCTCGCGCCCGCCGCCGCCCACGCGCAGAAGGTCTCGAAAGAGACCATAACTTTCCGCGACAAGAAGCGCGCCTACTACCTCTTCGTCCCCGAGGGCCTGAGCGCCGAGCGCCCCGCGCCGCTCGTCCTCTTGCTGCACGGCTCGGGGCGCAACGGCCTCTCGCTCGTTGACAAGTGGAAGGAGTTGGCGAAGAAGGAGGGCTTCGTCATCGCCGGCCCCGACTCGGCCGACTCGCAAGGATGGTGGCTACCGGGCGACGGCCCCGACTTCCTGCACGAAGTCACTGAGCAGATAAAATCGAAACTGCCCGTCAACCCGCGCCGCGTCTACCTCTTCGGCCACTCGGCCGGCGCCAACTTCGCGCTGCTGATGGCCGTCATCGAGTCGGAGTACTTCGCCGCGGCGGCCGTCCACGCCGGGGCGATGAGGCCGGAGGGGCAACGCTTCATTGACCGCGCCGCCCGCAAGATTCCCGTCCTCATACAGGTCGGGACGGAAGACCCGCTCTTCCCCGTCTCGGTCGTCCGTGAGACGCGCGACGCCTTCAAGTCGCGCGGCTTCGACGTGCGCCTCACCGAGATTCCCGGCCACACGCACTGGTACTACGACCGCGCGCCCTCCATCAACGCCGAAGCGTGGGGGTTCTTGAAGGCGCACGAGCTCGCGGCCGAGCCGCGCTACGAGCCTTACGGCCCCGCCGCGGGCGGGAAGGCCGGCGCGCGCACGCGCAAGGCGACCGACGCGTACAACAGCGGGGTGCGCCGCCACCAGTCGGGCGACCTCGCGGGCGCCGTGGCCGACTACACGCGGGCGCTAGAGGCCGACCCCGACTTCGCCGACGCGCTCACGAACCGCGCCGCCGCGCGCCTCACGGTGGGCGAGACGGCGGCGGCGCTCGAAGACCTCACGCGCAGCATCGCGCTCGACCCGAACAACGCAGTGGCCTACATGAACCGCGGCATCGCCCACCGCGCGCTCAAGCGGCCCGCCGAGGCCGTGGCCGACCACACCCGGTCGCTCGCGCTCAAGCCCTCGGCCGAGGCCTTCTACAACCGGGCGGTCGTCCGCCAGGAGTCGGGCGAGGAAGACCTCGCGCTCGAAGACTACTCGAAGGCCATCCTCTACGACGCGAAGATGGCCGAAGCCTACGTCAACCGCGGCCTGATACTCCTGCGCCGCGGGCGCGACGCCGAGGCCCAGGCCGACTTCGACGCGGCCTTCCGCCTCAACCCCGCGCTGCGCCCTCAGTACGAGCCCCACATCAAAAACACGCGCCTCATACGCGAGTCGCAGAAGCCCTGACGCGCCCGGCGGCCACTTCCTTGACAAGCCGTTTGGGCGGTTCCTATGATGAGCCGTCCACGTCGAAGCGGGCGCAAAGCTCCCCACGCGCGGTGAGTTGCGGCCCGCGTCGCTTTAACGCGCGAGAAGAGAGGCCACCTAATTTGTTCGGGGCGAGCATCGGGCGCGGCGCGGGCCGCATCATCAACGCGATGGTTCAGGGCCTCGCGCTCCGTCATATCAACCCGAACCTCCTGACCGTCACGGGCGTCTCCATTAACGTCCTCTGCGGCGTTATGTTCGGCCTCGGCCACTTCTTCTGGGCCGGCATAATCCTAATCGTCGCCAACCTCTTCGACATGCTCGACGGCGCCGTCGCGCGCAAGACGGGCCAGGTCACGCGCTTCGGCGGCTTCCTCGACTCCACCTTCGACCGCATATCCGACATGGCCGCCTTCGTCGGTCTGATGGTCTTCTACGCGCGCGACACGGAGTTCCACTCTACGCTGAACGTCCTGCTCGCCGGCCTCGCGATGGTCGGCTCCGTGCTCGTCTCCTACGCGAGCGCGCGCGCGGAGAGTTTGATACCGAAGTGCGACGTGGGGTTCCTGCGCCGGCCCGAGCGCGTGGTGCTGCTCATCATCGGCGCGCTCTCGACGCACCCCGGCTCCGACAGCCTCTTCGCCAACCGCATGCCCGCGGTGCTCTGGGTCTTGGCCGTCGGCTCGTTCTGGACTTTCGCCTACCGCATGTACCACACGTGGGTCGAGGTGAGCCGCGCCGACGCCGCGCCCGCCCCCGAGGCCGAAGCGCCGCGGCAAACCGTACCCGAAGCCTCGCACGTCAAAGCTGCCGCGGAGCCAGGCGTCGGCACCCCGGCGCCGCGCCGCGGCTAGCGGCCGCACGGCCGCGCCTTTCGATTCGAGGTGAGAACGAAGTTGACTACCTGCCCATGCTGCGGAGCGAGGTTCGACGGCGACCTGACGGTTAGCCCGTGCGGCTCGTGCGGCGCCCGCGCCGTCGGCCCGCCGCTCGCGCGCCCCGAGCGCGAGCTTCCCTCTTACGGCCACGCCTTTGTGATTACGGCGGCCGGCGCGCTGCTCGCCATCGCGTTCGCGGCGGCCGTGGCGGGCGCGCTCCTGCGGCGCGAGACATTCTCGCTCGGCTGGCGGGCGCTAGTCTCCGCGGGCGAGGCGGCCGCGTGGGGCATGAAGTGGACTGCGCTCCCGCTCTCGCTCGCCGCGGCGGCCGTGTGCGGCCGTCTCTACCGTCGCATGCTGCGCGACCGCACGCGCTTCGTCGGCTTCGGCGCGGCGCGCGCGGGCCTGGCCGCGACTGCCTTGACGGCGGCGCTGCTCGTGACGCTCATAGGCGTCAGCGTCCCCGAGCGCCTGCGCAGGCGCGAGCTGGCGCTGCGCGCGGCCGAGAACGCGCGGCTCTACGCGGGCGACGCGGCGCTGCGCCGCTACCGCCAGCGCTTCGGCACCTACCCGGCGTCGCTCGCAGACCTGCGGCGGCTCGACGACCCGGACTGCTCGCTCGCCGAGGCCCTGGCCGCGGTGGGGGCGGCCGAGTACAGGCCCGAGACAGATCTGGCTTCGCTCTCCGCCGGCCGCCCGAAGTCGCGCCTCCGGCGCCGCGCGGGCGAGGCGCGCGTGCGCAACGCCTCCGCGCGGGCCGACGCGGACGACGTGCCGGGCGCGGGGCTCGTGCTCACGAACTACCGCCTGACGCTGCCCGGCAGGGACGGCCGGTTGGGGACGGCCGACGACCTGCTCATGCGCGACGGGCTGATAGTCGCCGCGCCCTGAAACTTTGACATATGGGAATCCTCGACATATTCCGGCGGAAGAAGACAGACGACGAGGCCGAGCGGCGCACGACGCTTCTTCGCGCGGGCCGCATCACCGAAGGCACCATCTTCGACGTGATAACGGACGAGGCCGGCGCCATCACGCAGGTCTTCTACAACTACGAGATAAACGGCGTGCAGTTCGAGTCGTCGCAGCTCCTCGACCACGAGCAGCGGCGCCGCCCCGGCGACTACTTCCCCGGCGCCCGCGTCACAGTCCGCTTCAACCCGCGGCAGCCCGGCAACTCACTGGTCGTTTAAATCGGGCGCCGGTCGCCGGGGGTTTCGAGCTACGACCGGCGCGCGGCGCCTTTCCTTATGTTCAAAAAGATACTTATAGCAAACCGCGGCGAGATAGCCGTGAGGGTGTTGCGCGCGTGCAGGGAGATGGGCGTCTCGCCCGTCGCCGTCTATTCCGAGGCGGACGCCGCGGCGCTGCACGTCCGCCTCGCGGACGAGGCTTACCTGCTCGGCCCCGCGCCCTCTGTCGAGAGCTACCTGCGCATTGACCGCGTGATTGACGCCGCGCTCCGCAGCGGCGCCGAGGCGATTCACCCCGGCTACGGCTTCCTCGCCGAGAACGCCGCCTTCGCGCGCGCCGTGCGCGGCGCCGGCCTGGTCTTCATAGGCCCCTCGCCCGAGGCGATGGAGCTCATGGGCTCGAAGACGAGCGCGAGGCGCGCGGCCATAGAGGCCGGAGCGCCCGTCGTCCCCGGCGCCACCGAGTCGCTCTCCTCGCTCGACGACGCGCGCGAGACGGCCGCGCGCGTTGGCTACCCCGTCATGCTCAAGGCGGCGGCCGGGGGCGGCGGCAAGGGCATGCGGCTCGTCGCCTCGGAGGCGGAGATAGCTTCCGCCTTCGAGACGGCGCGCTCCGAGGCCGCGTCCGCCTTCGGCGACGAGTCCGTCTATATCGAGAAGGCCGTCGAGCGCCCGCGCCACATAGAGATTCAGGTCTTTGCCGACTCTCACGGCAACTGCGTGCACCTCGGCGAGCGCGAGTGCTCCGTACAGCGCCGCCACCAGAAGGTCATAGAGGAATGCCCCTCGCCTATTGACGAGCCGGGCCTGAGGGAGAGGATGGGCGCCGCCGCGGTCGGCATCGCGCGCCGCTGCGACTACTTGGGCGCGGGTACCGTCGAGTTCTTGGTCTCCGACGTTACGCGCGAGTTCTACTTCCTGGAGATGAACACGCGCCTACAGGTCGAGCACCCCGTCACGGAGCTGGTCACGGGCTTCGACCTCGTGCGCGAGCAGATACGCGTGGCCGCGGGCGAGCCGCTCTCCTTCTCGCAAGGCGACGTGCAATGGCGAGGCCACGCAATCGAGTGCCGCATCTACGCCGAAGACCCGGAGCAGAACTTCCTGCCCTCGCCCGGCCGCATCACGACGCTCGCCGGGCCGGGCGGCCCCGGCGTGCGCTACGACGGCGGCTTCTACGCGGGCGCGGAAGTCCCCATCCACTACGACCCGCTCATCGCGAAGCTCGCCGTCTGGGGGCGCGACCGCCGCGAGGCCATCGAGCGCATGCGCCGCGCGCTCGGCGACTACCGCATCGGCGGCATAAGGACGACCGTCGGCTTCTTCCGCGAGGTTATGCGTGACGAGGAGTTCGTCTCTGGCCGGCTCGACACGGGCTTCATCCCGCGCTTCAACGAGCGGCGCGGCCGGGCGCGTGAAGAGCAGACGGGCGGAGCCGGCGACGAGACGGCCGAGCGCGACATCGCCCTAATAGCTGCCGCGCTCGAATGGGAAGAGTCCGGGCAGCGCGACTCCCTTCAACAGCAGGCGGCCCCCGAGGCGGCGCCGAGCCGCTGGAAGGCCGCGGGCCGCGCCGCCCTGCACGAGAGGCTTTAAAGGGCTACTCCGCTTATGAAACTTTTGGCAGAGATGGAAGGCGAGCAGGTCGCGCTCGAAGTCAGGCGCGAGGGCGGGCGCGTCGTCGCCGAGGTCGGCGGGCGCCGCTACGAGTTGGAGGCCCGGAGCCTCGGCGGCGGCGAGCACCTGCTCACGCACGACGGGCGCGTCTATGACTGTCGCGTAGCAGGGGCGGCTCGCGCGGGCGAGTTCGAGGTGAGCTTCAGGGAGACGGCCTACCGCGTCGCGCTCTCAGACCCGAAGCGGCTGCGCGGCGCGCGCGCGGCGGCGGGCCACGACGCCGGCCGCTCCGAGGTGTCGGCGCCCATGCCGGGCAAGGTCGTGCGCGTGCTCGTCTCCGAAGGCGAGCAGGTCGAGGCCGGCGCCGGCCTCGTCGTCGTCGAGGCGATGAAGATGCAGAACGAGTTGAAGTCGCCCAAGACTGGCAGGGTCGTGCGTATCGCCGCGCAGCCCGGCGCCACCGTCAACGCGGGCGAAGTCCTCGTCACAATCGAATGACGGCCGTCGGCTCAACTCCCATGCCCGACCTTCGCGTACTTCTGTGGGACATTGACGGGACTCTGGTTCGCACGAGGCGGCAGGGCCTCTTCCAGGACTACACGGCGCCGGTGCTTATGCGCGTGTTCGGCACAGAGGGGCGCCTGGGCGACCTGAGAGTGTCGGGGATGACCGACATGCAGATTGCCTTCGAGGCGCTGCGCGCCGAAGGTTACACGCCCGAGCAGGTTCTCGAGCGCGCCGCCGAGATAGCTTCGCTCTTCACGGCGGAGCTTGAGCGCCTGGCGGCCGGCGGCGAAGAGATTTACTATGCGCTGCCCGGCGTGCGAGAAGCGCTCGAAGCCGTCTCGCGCCCGGGCCGATACCTTTCGGCGCTGCTTACGGGGAACGTGGAGCCAGCGGCGCGGTTGAAGCTCAGGCTCGTCGGGCTAGATCACTTCTTCCGGCTCCCCGGCGCCTTCGGCGAAGACTCGCACGACCGCCGCGACCTGCCCCGCCTCGCGCACGAGCGCATCAGCCGCCACACCGGGCTAGACCTTCACCCCTCGCAGTTCATCGTCATTGGCGACACCCCGAACGACATAGCGTGCGCACGCCATTACGGAGCGCGCGCGGTCGCCGTCGCAACCGGGCGCAGCTACAGCGCCGAAGACCTTCTGGCCCACTCGCCCGACGCAGTCCTCCCGGACCTCACAGACACCGGGCTGCTGCTCGACACTCTCGAACGACTTTAACCGCCGCCTCAGCTTCCCGCCGCGCAGAGCTGCGCGCGCCCGTCCGCGAGAGAGCGGCGCGAGCATTCGAGCACCAGCTTCCAGTCCTGAATCGCAGTCCCCTGGACGTTCAGGTAGTCGGCGAAATACTTGAGCCGCCGCGTCTCGCGCGTCTGCTTCTCGGATAGCCCCTTGTCGAGGATTGAGAAGCGGTCGCGGAGGTAGTAGGGCGGGAGCGCCTGATACAAGAGCCGCGCCTGCACGGAGGCGGGCTCGCCCTTGAGGCCCTTGAGAGGCACGCGATAGACGACAGTGTTCGAGCCTTCCGAACCGGCGCGTGCGTCCCTCGGGATGTAGCCCGGGTCGCGGCGCGCCTCGCCCTTCGGGTCTGTGAACTCGGCGTAGGGGCCTTCGGGCGACCAGCCACGCGGCAGCAGCCGGTTGTCCTTCGCGTGCTCGAACAGCCGCACGAAGCTGTTGGTCAGCAGCCCGTCGTTATCTCTAACAAGCTCCTCGTAAATCTGAACCTGGTCGGTGCGCGTTATGGGGCGCTC
>DASPKR010000037.1:0-2585 GCA_035627975.1 Pyrinomonadaceae bacterium
AGGAGGTTAAAAAACTTGTCGAGCCCGGCCAGGATGGGGGCCACGGTGAACCCGAGGTGCAGGATTTGGTAGGCTTGATAGCCGGGGCTCGCGGCGCGCGTTCCCGCGTCGGGAGAGAGATTCTGTGCCGCGTTGCCCTCAAAAATGTGTTCCATCTTCTAAGCCCTCCTTTAGGCTTGAAACCTGATATTTTTGCCGCGAGCTCTCTCTTTTCCTTAAAATACACCGTTTTCCAAATAAGTCAATGACTTTTTTGACTTATTGTGTTTTTCACGTTATCGGTGTATATTCGCGGCTGCTTGGGGACGGATGAAGACGACTAAACTAGACGAGCGATTTTTCGACAGCACGCGCGGGCGCATCGTGAGATTGCTGCGCGGCGGGTCGAGCACCGTCAACGAGTTGGCGTCAAGCCTCGAATTGACAGACAACGCCGTCCGCGTTCACCTGCTGTCACTCGAGCGGGACGGCCTCGTCCGGCAGACCGGCGTGCAGCGTGGCCCGCGCAAGCCGCATTTCGCCTACGAGCTGACGGCGGAAGCCGAGCGCCTCTTCCCCAAAGCCTACGACGCCCTGCTCAATCAGGTAATCGCCACGTTAAAGGGCCGGCTGCCGCCCGACGTGCTCGAAGACGTGCTGCGCGAGGTCGGCAGGTCTCTGGCCGCGCAACATTCTTCAGTTAAGACGCCCGCCGAACTGGAGGGGCGATTGCAGAACGCGTTGGAGGTGTTAAAGGCCATCGGCGGCTCGCCGAGCCTGGACAGGGAGGGGGGCAGGCTCGTCATACGCAGCGGCGGGTGCCCGCTCTCAGCGGCGGTCGTCGAGCACCCAGAGGTGTGCGGGCTTGCGGAATCGCTCGTGGCGGAGATCGTGGGCCTGCCTGTCCGGGAGCGTTGCGTCAGAGGAGACTCCCCCAAGTGCTGCTTCGAGGTCGGGGACTAGACTTCGGCCGCCGGGTGTTCGCGCCGCGCGCGGTTGAAGGTCTAGTGGGGCGGGCGGTGTAGGGCGCTCTTGATGCGCTCGCGGGCTTCCGCCGAGAGCGAGACGCCGGGCGGGCCTTCGGCCTCGGCCCTGGCCGCGCGCGCCCGCAGCGACTCCCGCAGGAGGCGGAGCTGTTCGAGATACCAGACGCACCATGCGCAGACCCAGAGGTGAAGCTTGAGCATCACGCGCTCGCGGGGCGTGAGCGGGCGCTCCATGGACTCGGACATCACCCTCACCATCTCCTTGCAGGCGGGGAGCCGCCGGAGCAGGAACCACCGGAGCGCGTGCGTCGCCTTGCTGTAAAGACTCTGTGCCATCACCTAGTGTTTGACCGACCCGGGTTTGAACCAGTTAAGTTCCAGGCAGCGCCGCAGGTGAAGGCGCGCGCGGTGCAGCATCACCCAGAGGTTGTTCGTCGAGACGCCGAAGGCCCGGCAAATCTCCTCGGTGCCGAGGCCGTCCACCTCGCGGAGGACGAAGGCGCCGCTGACGCGCGGCGGCAGGGGCGAGAGGCAGTCGTCGAGGGCTCGGAAAAACTCGCTCTGCTCGGCTAAGGACTCAGGCGTCTCGCGCCACTCCGAGGGGGCGCCGTCAACCGCCCAGTGCCCTTCCCACTCGTCGCCCGGCGGGCGGAAGCACTCGCCGTGCTCGAACTCTTCGCCTTCGAGCTGGCTCAAGGGGGTCTCGCGCCCCAGCCGGCGGAAGTGGTCTGTCAGCTTGTGCCTGAGGATGCCAGTGAGCCACGTTCGCTCGGAGCCGCGGCCGGCGTAGGTGTGGTAAGCCTGTAGCGCAGCCAGGAGCGTCTCCTGGACGGCGTCCTCGGCGGCCGAAGGATCGCGCAGGCGAAACATCGCATACCTGAAGAGGTAGTCGCCGTGCTCGTCAACCCAAGCGCCGGGGTCGGGGGAGAGGCGTGCGACGGTTAGCTGCTCTCGGATCATTGAAATCGGCTTCGGCGGGCTGGCCTGTTGCAGGCGCAGCGGGGGAAGGGCCTCCGATTTGCGACTTCTTCAATGCTGAAAAAGATTGACCCCCCGGGCTCGCTGGTATATTAGCACAGGTGTCTCAGCAGCCTCGGAGGATTCGGGGGAGGCGATGAAGCTCAAGCCCTGCCGCGACTGCGGCGAGATGGTGCCGTCCGACGCGCGCGGCTGCCCCACCTGCGCGCGCAACCTGGAAGCCGAGAGGATGCTCGCAAAGTACTTCTGGGGCCTGCTCGTCCCCGCCGTCGCCCTCCTCGCGGGCGCAGTCATCTACCTCATGTACGGGAGAACGTAGTCCCAACTTCGCCTTCATCAGACGCGTGAGCGGCCTGCGCGCCCGCCCCTATCATCCTCAAATCGCCCTCCTGCTCCGTCCCCTGCCCTTAGCCTTCGGCTGCCGCCTGTCTTCCTCCTACACAGATTCGAGAGTGGAATAACGCGTCGCCCCCGAGGGATTCATGCGTCGGAGCGACCACGCATGTGGTGGTGGTCGGCTTCTGAGAGAGCGCGTAGGGGCGCGGCATTCGTGCGCGCCGTCTCTCGCGCTAATGACGGCCGCCTCTCGCGCGCGCCGGGGGCCCAGCGTGCGGCGCGGCGCACGAACGAATTTTTAAGGAG
>DASPKR010000038.1:0-2342 GCA_035627975.1 Pyrinomonadaceae bacterium
CGTGCTTGTCGCCGGGCAGCGCGTCAACGTGCGCGCGCGGGTCTTCGCGCATACCCTCGGTCAGCTCGGCGTACATTTCGGCGACGCGCTGCGGCGTCTTCAGAAGCCCCGGCCTCTCCGGGTCTTCGCCCACGCCTTCGAGCACTAGCCGGATGCCGCGCTCGATCTTCTCAAGATCAACCGAGCGGCTCGCCGCATCATCGACCGAGTTGTCGTCCGGCTCCGTGGCCGAGAATCTCGTCGCCATAAAGGATTAGCCAAGCCTGGCTGTCATCATCCTAACCCGACTGCTTCACGAAAGCGACGCGCGCCGCCGCCTCGACTGCCCGCAGCGGGACGCACGCGCGCTCGGCAGCGGCCCTGCAATCCTCGTACTCGGGCGTTCCTCCCACGACGCGCCCGCGAAGGCGCGCTACCTTCACGCTAACGGGGCCGAACTCCGTCTCTACCGTTACCACTTCCCTTTCGAGCGCGCGCCTCTCCACGCGGTATGAGCGCGCGCCGATGGTTGTCGTCTCCGTGAAGAGCAGCTCGAACATCGAGTCGCGGTCTTCGGGCCGGCAGAGAATCGAGACGAGCGAGCCGGGCCGGCCCTTCTTCATCAGGACGGGCGTGACGAAGCAGTCGAGCGCGCCGCGAGCGAGCGCCTGTTCAAGCACGTGGCCTATTACCTGCGGCGTCGCGTCGTCAACGTTCGTCTCAACGACCGCAAGCTCCTCGGTCGAGCCGGCGCCTTCCGTATCCCCCGCCTCGCCCACGAGCACGCGCAGGGCGTTCGGGAAGCCTTCGTGCTCGCGCGAGCCGGCGCCGTAGCCTACTGCTTCCAACCGCATGGTGGGCAGAGGCCCGAAGGATTCGCACACGGCGCTCACGATGGCCGCGCCCGTCGGCGTCACAAGCTCACCGCCGACGCCCGAAGAGTAAACAGGCGCTCCCTTAAGCAGTTCCGCGACCGCGGGCGGAGGGACGGGGAAACGCCCGTGCGCCATCTCGACGGTGCCGCTGCCCACGTTCAGCGGCGAAGAGACGAAGCGCTCGACGCCGAGAAGCTCGAAGCCGATGCAGGCGCCGACCACGTCAACAATCGCGTCAACCGCGCCGACCTCGTGGAAGTGCACGCGCTCGACGGGGACGCCGTGCACCCGCGCCTCCGCCTCCGCCAGCCGCCCGAAAATCGTCGCCGCGCGCTCCTTCACGCCGTCGCCGAGCCGCGAGTTGAAGATTATGTCGCGTATGTCGGCGAGGTGGCGGTGGTGTTTCTCCCCGCGCGCGCGCACGACTGCGCGCGTGGCGGAAAGGCCGGAGCGCTCGACGCGCTCGAAGCTTATCTCGTAGCCTTCGACTCCGAGCAGCCTTAGACGCTCGACGAGAAGTCTCTCGTCAACGCCCGCCGAGACGAGCGCGCCGAGCGTCATGTCGCCGCTGATGCCCGCGAAGCAGTCGAAGTAGAGCGTACGCATCAGAATTCCAACAGCGGGAGAATCTCGCCGGCGCTGCCTTGCAGAACCTCGTCGCACACGTCGGAGAGCGGCGTAGGCTCCGGGTTGACCTCTACGACGTAGGCGCCCGCCTCGCGCGCGAGCAGCGGCAACTGCGCCGCCGGATAGACGACGGCCGAAGTCCCTACGACGAAGCACAGGTCGCACGCAGAGGCGGCCTCGGCCGCGCGCGCGAAAACGGCGTGCGGAACTATTTCGCCGAAGAGCACCACGTCGGGCCGAACGAAGTCGCCGCACTCGCGGCAGGCGGGCGGCCGCTCATCCTCGGCGAAGCTCCGCAGGTCTGCGCGAGCGCCGCAGCGCGTGCAGCGAGTCGCCCAGACGCTACCGTGGAGTTCGAGCACGTCGCGCGAGCCCGCGGCCGCGTGCAGCCCGTCAATGTTCTGCGTGGCGAGCGTGAAATGCTCGAACCTGTCCTGCCAGAGCGCGAGCGCGCGGTGCGCGGGGTTCGGCTCGCAGTGCGAGAGCGAGCGCCGCCGGTAGTCGAACCACTCCCACACGGCCGGCAAATCGCGCTGAACCATGCCGGCCGAGGAGATGACCTCGAAGGGCATCCCCTTCCAGACCGCCGAGCGGCCGCCGCCGCGGAAGGTCGGGACGCCGCTCTCGGCCGAGACGCCCGCGCCCGTCAGCACGAAGACGCTGCGGGCCGCGCGCAGGCGGCCGCGCAAATCGTCGGATGTGAATGTCTCGTCAGTTTTCGCCACGAATCGCAGGGATGGTAGCAGAGCGCGGCTGGCGAGTGTCAAGCAGGGCGGCCGGGCGGGCTCGGTTGGCGCGACTCCGTTTCGCTGCGCTATACTTTCGGGCCTTCGGGCCGCCGCGTTTTCGGTATTCTTTCGT
>DASPKR010000039.1:0-5780 GCA_035627975.1 Pyrinomonadaceae bacterium
CAGCACGACCGAGTCAGCCTGTTTCAGCACGCCCGAGGGCGCGGGGCTTCGCGTCGAGCGCCTGCCCTTCGAGCGCGTCCCCGGCCAGTCGCGCCTCTTCCTCGACTACCTCAAAGACCCCCTGGCGCTACGCCGCTTCTACCCCGAGGCCGTGCGATTTCACCACGAGCTTGCGGCGCGCGCGCCGCGCGTGCTCGCCGAGCACAAGACCGACCGCGGCGCGCTCTGCGACGCGCTCGAAGCGCTCAACTCATCTTGGGGCGCGCCCGACGAGGTGCTCGCCAGCGTGCGGCGCCTGCGCTCGCCCGGCTCGGTCGCCGTCGTCACGGGGCAGCAGGCCGGCCTCTTCACGGGGCCGCTCTACACGATCTACAAGGCGCTCTCGGCCGTGAAGCTCGCCGCCTGCCTCACCTCGCGCGGCACCGAGGCCGTCCCCGTCTTCTGGATAGCGACCGAGGATCACGACTGGGAGGAGGTTCAGACCGCCGAGGTCATGGCCTGCGACGGCCGGCTCGCGGGCGCGGGGCTCCCCTCGGAGCTTCACGCCGAAGGGCGGCCCGTCGGCGGGGTCGTGCTTGACGAGAGCGCCGGGGAGGCGACCAAGCGTCTCTTCGAGCTGCTGCCTTCGAGCGAGTTCGTCCCCGAGCTGGAAGCGCTCGTCGGCGACGCCTACCGGCCGGGGCGCACGTTCGGCGAGGCGTTCGCGCGCATGCTCACGGCCTTCACAGGCCGCTACGGCCTCGTGCTCCTGGACCCTTCGGACGCGCGACTCAAGCGGCTGGCCGCGCCGCTCTACGCTGAGGCCGCGCGCCGCGCCGAGGAGATCGCGGCCGCGGCCGTCGAGCGCTCCCGAGAGCTCGAGCGCGACGGCTACCACGCGCAGGTTCACACCTCGCCCGACTCGTTCCCCCTGTTCATCTCCGAAGGGGGCGCGCGGCGCGCGCTCACTCGGGGCGGGGACGGCCGCTACCACGCGAAGGGATCAGAGCGATCCTGGGAGGCGGGCGAGCTGGCCTCGATGGCGGAAGCGGAGCCCGAGCTATTTAGCCCGAACGTCACGCTGCGCGCCGTCGTGCAGGACTTCCTGCTCCCCACGGTCGCCTACTTCGGCGGCGCGGCCGAGATCGCCTACTTCGCGCAGACGGCCGAGAGCTACCGCGCGCTGGGCCGTCCCGTCACCCCCATACTCCACCGCGCGAGCCTGACCATTGTCGAGCGCCGAACTGGCCGCACGCTCGAACGCTACGGCCTGCGCCTCGAAGACTTCTTCGGCGGCTTAGACTCGGTCATCGCCCGCGTGGTCGAGGAGCATCTAGGCGCAGACGTTGCGCGCCGCATGGACGAGACCGAGCGGGCCGTGGGCGGCGCGCTCGACCGCTTACAGGAAGAGCTTCGCGGCTTCGACCCGACGCTCGCGGACGCGCTCGCGTCGGGCCGCCGCAAGATAGAGCACCAGCTCACGGGCCTTCGCGCGCGCTTCCACCGAGCCCGCATGTCGCGCGACCGGGCGGTGCTCCGTCAGCTAGAGCGCGCCTCGGCCTCGCTCTACCCCGAGAAGAGCTTGCAGGAGCGCCACCTGAACATCACTTCCCTCGTCGCTCGCCACGGCCCCTATTTCGTCCAGTGGGCGCACGACGCGATAGACCTCGGCGCCGTCGAGCACCAGGTGGTTTACCTCTAGCGCCCGGCCGCCGCCGGAGTCACCGCGCCATGCCTCAAATCAGAGTCCTCTCCGACCACGTCGCAAACCAGATCGCCGCGGGCGAGGTGGTCGAGCGCCCGGCCTCGGTGGCGAAGGAGCTGGTCGAGAACTCGATTGACGCGGGCGCCCGCCGCGTCGAGGTGGACGTGGAGGCGGGCGGGCGGAGACTTCTGCGCGTGGCGGACGACGGTTGCGGGATGTCGCGCGACGACGCCGTGCTCGCCTTCGAGCGCCACGCCACGTCCAAGATAAGCTCGGCCGAAGACCTCGAGCGCGTCTCGACGCTCGGCTTCCGCGGCGAGGCGCTGCCGTCAATCGCGTCGGTCGCGCGCGTCGAGCTACTCACTCAGCCCGAGGGAGATTCGGAAGGCACGCGCGTCCTCATCGAGGGCGGGCGCATGCGCGACGTGGCGCCGGCCGCGCGGCCCCGCGGCACGACCGTCGCCGTGCGCGACCTCTTCTTCAACGTCCCGGCCCGCAGGAAGTTCCTGCGCTCGGAGGCGACCGAGAGCTTCCACCTCGCCAACCTCGTCACGCACTACGCGCTCGCGCACCCCGAGATAAGCTTCGCCCTCACGAACAACGGCCGCGAGGTGCTGCGCGCTTCGCCGGCCGAGAGCCTCCGAGAGCGCGCCTACCAGATTTTCGGCGAGGAGTTTCTCGAAAACCTGCTCGAAGTCGAGGGCGGCCACGCTGCGGTCGCGCGCGTGCGGGGCTACGTCTCGGCCCCGCGCGAGCGGCGCTCCACGCGCGACGCGCAATACCTCTTCGTCAACGGGCGCTTCGTGCGCGACCGACTCGTGGCACGCGCGCTCTCGGAAGGCTACCGCTCTGTACTGCCTCAGGGGACTTACCCGGCGGCGCTCCTCTTCCTCGAAGTCCCGCCCGAAGAGGTTGACGTGAACGTCCACCCGGCGAAGACGGAGGTGCGCTTCCGCCGCTCCGCGGCCGTCTCCGACGCCGTGCGCGAGGCCGTCCGCGCCGCGCTCTCCTCGGCCGGCCACGTCAGGCAGGAAGAGACTTTCGCCGGCCTCGAAGCCGAGCCGCCGCGCGCCCCGGGCCCTTACGCCCCCCCGGCGGTGTCACCCTCTTCAACGGCCGTCGGCGGGGCCGCGCGGCAGGAGGCGATTGACTTCGGCCGCGATGCTACGCCCGCGCCCGAACCGCTCTGGCTCGACGTGGCGGAGCGGGAGACGGCGAGCCCCTCAAGCCCCGCGCTCGGCGCGGTGGCGCGTAACGCGCTTGCCACTACGGCCGCCGCGCCCGACGACCGCCAGCCGCCGCCCGAAGTTGATGAGAGCGCCGCCGCCGGAAGCGAGCCGGCCGTCGCCGCGGCGGCGCTCCCGCCGCTCGAATCCGCCGCGGCGCTCGCGCGCGAGACGGCGGTCGAGTCGCTCTCGCCCGGCATAACACCCCTGGGCCAGATGGGCGAGAGCTTCATCGTCGCCACCGACTCGGAGGGCCTGCTCCTCATAGACCAGCACGTCGCGCACGAGCGCATACTCTTCGACAAGTACCGCGCGCTCGAACAGGAGCGCGCCGCCGAGTCGCAGCAGCTACTCGTCCCCGAGACCTTCGACCTTACGCCCGCGCAGGCCGCGGCCTTCGGCGAGGTCGCCGCGGAGCTGGAGCGCCAGGGCTTCGGCCTCATGCGCCTCTCCGGCCGCACCGTGGCCGTGCGCGCAGTCCCGGCCGACCTGCCGGCGGGCGACGCCCGGAACCTGCTCGCTGAGATACTGGACGCGGTCGAGGCCGAGCGCCGGGGGAGGGCCGGCGCGACGCTCTGCGACCTAGTCGCCGCGCGCCTCGCGTGCCGCGCCGCCGTGAAGTCCGGCACGCCGCTCACGCACGAGAAGATGCGCTGGCTCATCGAGCGACTGATCGCGACCTCCTCGCCCGCCACCTGCCCGCACGGGCGCCCGGTCATCCTCCGCATCGCCCGCCGCGACATCGAGCGCGGCTTCCGCCGCCCCTAAAATTCTGTTGACACGCCCGGCGGCGAGGCATACGCTTGCGGTCACCTCGCCGGCTCACGGTTTCTTCTCTTCCGAACAAGCTTCACAAGTCTTCCGGCCCGAGACGGCCGCGCCGCGCTGCCAAAGGAGAACGCGATGACTCACGCGACGACGCTACGCCTCCGAGTGTTGTTGGCCTTCTCGCTCTTCGGCCTAGCAACCTGCCTGCTCGGCGCACCCCGCTCCGGCGCCGAGACGCCCCCGCAAACGTCGCAGCCCTGCGCCGCGCTGCCCCTGCCCAGCGCAGTCGGCGTCCCCGAGTACGAGCGCAGGCTCATCGCCTTCCTCAAGGCCCGCTGCTACCAGAAGTGGACGGCCGACCGCGAGGTCAGGGACACCGGCCCCTTCATCCACAACACCTACTACGGCACGCACCCGGCCGTGCGCGTCTTCTACTCGCCCGAGGCTTGGGACTGGGTGAAGCGCCGCGGCCGGAGGGGCGACCCCGCCGACGGCGCCACCATCATCAAGGAGCAGTTCGCGCCGCCGGCCGAGGCGGGCGCGCCTCTGAACGGCTGGTCCATCATGGTGCGCGACGAGAAGGGGGCCTGGGACGGCTGGTACTGGTCGGGCCACGCCGTCGAGGCGAAGTACGACTCGCAGATGGAGCGCTTCGACCCCTCGAAGATTGACAACAAGGGGCAGGGCTTCGGCACCTACTGCATACGCTGCCACGCCTCGGCCGTGGCGCAGACGCAGACCTTCTCGACCGCGCGCAACGTCGAGGAAGACCCCATCTCATACCTCGTGCAGTTGCCCACGTTCCTCCCGCCCGCGCGCAACACGCAGCTCGCGCAGTCGAACGCGCCGCCGCCCGGCGCCGTGACGCCCCGCTCTCCCCACGACGACCAGCACCTAACGGCCGCCCCTGCGCACACGCCACCCGCGGGCGCCAGCCCTCCTGCCCCCTTCCCCAACGAGAACTTCGACCACGTCTTCTCCGGCCAGAAGGGGCCGCCGCAGTTCATTACTTCGGATCAGTGCATGGGGTGCCACTCTGCGAACGACGTGAACATGAGCGCCGCTTTCCTGAGCCCGGCCGTCAACCTCTTGCCCTACACCGAGTGGCGCTCCTCGATGATGGGCCTTGCGGGCCGAGACCCCGTCTTCCACTCGCAGCTCGAGTCGGAGCGCGCTCAGTTCGCCAACTCCCCGGCGGGCAACCTCGACGGCTTCCTCGACACCAAGTGCTTCCACTGCCACGGCGTCATGGGCCAGCGCCAGCAGGTCATAAACTCCGGCGGCCAGCACAGCGTCGTCAGCCAGCAGACCCCGAGCTTCAACCACGAGTGGGTCTATGCGCTGCCCTCGCCGCCCCGCTACGAGTACGAGGGCGCCGCGCTCTACGGGGCGCTCGCGAGAGACGGCGTATCCTGCGCGGTCTGCCACCAGATGGCGGACGCCAACCCGAAGCTCGGCACGGAGGCGAGCTTCACCGGCGACTTCAACCTCGACAAGCCCGGCACCGTCAACGGCCCGTACAGGGACGTGCTGCCGCTGCCGATGAAGCACGCGCTCGGCATCACGCCCCGGTACGCCCCGCAGATAACGTCGTCGGCGCTGTGCGGGAGCTGCCACGTCGTCATAACGCCCACGCTCGACGCGCAGGGCCGCCAGCTAAAAGGCCCGGACGGCAAGCCCCTCGTCTTCCACGAGCAGACGACCTACATGGAGTGGCTCAACAGCGACTACCAGAACGAGCCGGAGCTCTCTAAGCGCCCGGTCCGAGTCGGCGGCGTGCAGACCTGCCAGGACTGCCACATGCCGAAGACCTACAAGGGCCTGCGCGTCAAAACCCGCATCGCCAACATAGAGGACAACACCTACCCGTTCGTTGACTTCCGCCTGCCCGACAAGGACCTGACGCTCAAGGTGCGCGACGACTACTCGCGCCACACGCTCGTGGCGCTGAACGTCTTCGTTAACCAGATGTTCCAGCAGTTCGCGGACGTGCTCGGCGTCTCGACCGGCGACTACATGTACCCGCGCGCGGCGGACGGCACCACGCCCGTCGCGGGGCTCGTGACGACAGAGAACTCAATGCTGGAGCTCGCGCAAGAGAC
>DASPKR010000040.1:0-3488 GCA_035627975.1 Pyrinomonadaceae bacterium
GACCTTGCCGTAGTAGAAGTGGGTGTACGGGTCGTTCGAGCGTATCAGTAGCGACTCCTCCAAGTTGTCGCGCGCCATCTGGAACATGTCGTAGTAGAGGGCGCGCACGCCGTTGTCGCGCTTGAGCTCCGCCATGACGGCCTCGAACTCGGCCGTGCTGCCGATGAGCTCGCCCGCGTCGAGCTTGGCCTTAAGTTCCGCCGACATCTGCCCGGAGCCGAGCGCGCGGTCGGCGGCCGCGGCGCGCGTGGCCGCGTCGCGCGAGGGGTCGAGCGACTTGCCCGTGTCGGGGCCTGTCGGTCGCGGCGCCTGCACGGGCAGGGCGTTCGCGCGCAGCGCCGCTATGTTGGCCGTGCCGATAAGGAGCTTGTCGGTGAGCGTGCCGCCTAAGCCGCCGATGAGGGCGTTGACGGTCTGGGCGCGCTCGACGACGCGCTCGAGGTTGCCCATGAACCCGAGGCCGACGCGGCGGTCGCGTCGCGACGTCCGCTGGAGGCCCGCGAAGAACTTCGGCACCTCGCGCGCGTCGTAGTTGCGCCGCAGCATGTACTGAAGGCCCAACTGGTCGGCCTCGTCCTCCTGGATGGTGTCCCAGGCGACAACGGCGTCCTGGACGGCGAGCTTCAGTATGTTGGGCATGATGAAGGCTTCGGAGAAGAAGGCGACGTTGGTGGCCTGCGCGTTGCCCGCGGAGGCGACGGCCGCTGTGGCTAGGCTCGCGAGCATCCCTATCCGCCTGCGCTTCGTGGCCTGCTTCTCGTTGTACTCCTCCATGCCGCGCTCGACGAGCACGTCCTCGAGCCAGTGGTCGCGCTCGACGTGCGCTATCTCGTGGCTGAGGACGTAGGCGAGCTGCGCCTCGTTGTCTATCTGCGCCAGAAGGCCCGAAGAGACGTAAATCGTCCCCGTCGAGAGCGAGCGCGCCTCGGGGATGGGGTTCAGCGTTATCTTGAAGGCGTAGAGGTGGGTAGTCCCCGCGGGGACGAGCGACTGGCCGACGCGGTTGACGTAGTCCTGCGCGAGCGGGTTGTCGTATAGCGTGTCGTCAACCTTGAGTTTGTCGCCGTCGCGCGTCACCTGCGAGTCCTGCCGGTTGCGCGTGTTGATGAAGTAGGCGTACTCGCTGTGCTCGCGCTGCTTCTGCCGGTAGGCGCCCTGGACCTCGTCGCGGAAGTCAGCGTCCTTGTTGTAGAGGTCGAGGCTGAACTTCTTAATCTCCTGGTACTTCCGCTCCACCTTCGACAGCTTCGGCTTGTCGTCCTTAGCGTCCTTCTTGTCGTCCTTCTTCTTCTCGTCCTTCTTCTCCTGGGCGGCGCGCCGGGGCGTGCGCGCGGGCGGCGCGGCGGCCGCGAGCGGCGCCGACGTAAGAAGCAGGAGCGCGAGGGCAAGGATCGCGGACAGGGCGGGGCGGGTGCTTCCCATGTTCATGTTGTCCTCCTAAGAGTGTCGGAATGTGACGGCCGCGCGCGGGGGCGGGCGCACGCGAGTTCGGCGAGGCTGCCTGCGGCCTTCAGGCGCAGCTCGGGCCCTGATTTTAGCGGGCGCAAGCTATCACAACTGCCGCGGCGCAGCAACACTTTTGCCGCGCAAGCGGGCGCGCCGGAGCCTCGCTTGACCTCGTCTCGCGCGGCGTGTTAGGTTTCGTGCCTACGCACTATCAATACTTTTTGCGGCGGGAATCTCCGGCTGGATTGTGAGACTGGTGTGAGCGCGCCCACGCTTAAGCAGACGCCCCTGAACGCGGCGCACAGGCGTCTGGGCGGCCGCATGGTGGATTTCGGCGGCTGGGACATGCCCGTGCAGTACCCTTCGGGGACGGTCGAGGAGCACCTGCGCACGCGAACGCGCTCCGGCCTCTTCGACGTGTCACACATGGGCGAGTTCGAGGTTCGCGGCCCCGGCGCCATAGCCCTCGTCAACCGCCTCTGCTCGAACGACGCCTCGAAGCTCGTTGACGGCCAGGCGCAATACTCCGCGCTCACCACGCCCGAAGGCACGGTGGTTGACGACCTGCTCGTCTATCGCTTCGGCCCGGAGCACCTCCTGCTCGTCGTCAACGCCTCGACGACCGACAAGGACTGGGCGTGGATCGAGTCGCACCGCGGCGACGAAGAAGTACGGCTCACGAACCGCAGCTCGGACTTCTGCCAGCTCGCCCTTCAAGGCCCCGACGCCGCGCGCATACTTCAGGCGCTCACCGAAACGCCGCTCGAAGAGATTAAGTATTACCACTTCCGCGAGGGGGGCGTCGCGGGCGTGCCTTCCATCATCTCGCGCACGGGCTACACGGGCGAGGACGGCTTCGAGGTCTATGCCGCCTCGGAGGAGGCCGAGCGCCTCTGGGACAGGCTGCTCGACGCCGGCAACTACGGGCAGCAGGGCGGCACGCTGCCCTGCGGGCTCGCCGCGCGCAACACCCTCCGGCTCGAAGCGGGCATGGCGCTCTACGGCCACGAGATAACGGAAGAGACGACGCTTCTGGAAGCCAACCTCGGGTGGATAACCAAGCTGTCGAAGGGCGACTTCATCGGGCGCGAGGCTCTGGCGCGGCAGAAGGAGGAGGGCGTCCGCCGCAGGCTCGTCGGCTTCGAGGTCACAGAGCGCGGCATCGCGCGCGACGGGCAGGACGTTTACGTGGGCGGCGAGAAGGTAGGGTATGTCACGTCGGGCAGCCCCGCGCCGTACCTGAAGAAGAACATCGGCATGGCCTACGTGCCGGCCGAGCACGCCGCCGCAGGCACCGCGATTCAGATAGACGTGCGCGGGCGCATGGTAGGCGCACGGATCGTCCCCGTGCCGTTCTACAAGAGGGAGAAGAAGGGGTGAGAAGCTGTCAGCGGTCGGCTTTCGGCCGTCAGCCTTATTCGATATTTGGTCGGGCGGCCCGTCAGGGCGCGAAGTTTTTTTGATAGGCGCAAAAGCTGAAAGCTGACCGCTTACTGCCGACAGCTTTCTCGGAGGGATCATGTCTAACGTTCCTGAAGGCTTGTACTACAGCAAGGATCACGAGTGGCTGAGGGTGGAGGGCGACACGGGCACGGTCGGCATCACGGATCACGCGCAGTCTTCGCTGGGCGACGTGGTCTATGTCGAGTTGCCGAAGGTCGGTGAGACCTTCTCGGCGCACGACTCGTTCGGGTCGGTCGAGAGCGTGAAGGCCGTCTCGGAGCTTTTCATCCCCGTCGCGGGCGAGATCGTCGAGGTCAACTCGTCGCTCCAGGACGAGCCCGAGAAGGTCAACAACGACCCCTACGGCGATGCGTGGATGGTGCGCATACGCCTCTCGAACAAGGGCGAGGTTGACGGGCTGCTCACGGCCGCCGAGTACGAGGACTACCTCAAGTCGGAAACGGAGCAGTAGGAACAAAGTGCGCTACATCCCGAACTCGCCGGAAGAGCGGCAGGAGATGCTTGGCGGCCTCGGGCTCGGCTCGGCCGAAGAGCTCTTCGACTCCATCCCCTCCGACGTCCTCCTGCGCGGGCCGCTC
>DASPKR010000041.1:0-14050 GCA_035627975.1 Pyrinomonadaceae bacterium
ATCTCTTCTTCGCTCACGCGCACGCAATGAGCGAGCAGCGGGCGCGCGTCGAGCAGGCCCGTTGCGGCCAGATGTCGAATCGTCGAGACGCCGGGCGATGCGAACTCGAAGCCGCGCGAGGCGTAGCCCTCGGCGAACGGCCCGCGCCCTTGTAGCATAAGCATCTCTTCGGCGCGCGACTCCGCGGCATGGGTCATGACAGGCAGGCCCTCCGCAATCGCGTAGCGGGCCAGCATCGTGAGGAGCGGCGGGCTCACCGTGTAGGGCGCGTGCGGCGAGAGCCCGAGCCTGACCAGCCCCGTCTCGCCCGCGCGCAACGAGTCAATCGCGTGCCGCGCCTTGTCGAACTGTCCGCCAGCGAGGCTCGCGTCCGGGCCGAAGGCTTCCTGATAGACGACGCCGCGGAGCCCTGCGTCGCGCAGAGCGCGCATGGCGTTCGCGCCCTCGGAGCACGCGTCGCCCACGCAGGTGACGCCCGCGCGCGCCGCCTCGACTGCTCCCCACGCAGCCGAGACGTAGAGGTCTTCCGGTGTCATGCGGAACATTCGAGCGACCGTGAGCTTCTTAAGCCACGCGGAGAAGTCCGCCTCCTCGCGCTCAAGGAAACCGCGCATGACGGTCAGCTCAAGATGAGTGTGGCAGTTGACGAAGCCGGCCGTGATGACGGCCTCGCCGAAGTCCTCGACGGCCGCCCCGCCGAAGCGCGCCGACAGCTCTTCGCGGCGGCCGACGCCCGCGACGCGCGTGCCTTCGACGGCGACGGCGCCGTGCTCAATCGTCTCGGAACTGACCGGCAGCACCCAGCGCGCGCAGTAGAGTTTCATCGTCGGCCCCGCCCCTCCCTTCCCGCGCCGCGCCGTCTCAGGACGAACCACGCGGCGCCCGAGAGCATAACCACACTCCCCGCGCAGGCCGCAACCGGGCGTATGCCGACGGCGTCGGCCGCGGCGCCCGAGGCGAGCATCGAGCCTACCATCATCAGCGTCGTCAGCGTCTCGTAGGATGCGAAGACGCGGCCGGCGAAGGCGTCATTGGTGCGCCTCATGATGATGGTCTGCTGCGCCGTCCACCAGATGGCGAAATTCATCTCGCGCGCGACCAGCACGGCGGCCGCGCCCAGCAGGTTCGGCATCAGGCTGAAGACGGCGAGCCCGCAGCCGTCGAGCACTAGCGAGCGGCCCATGCGCGCGCCCAGGCCCTCGCCAGCGGCGCTATTGAAGCGGCGCGCGAGCGGGGCGCCGAGCACTCCGCCCAGCCCCATCGCCACGAAGAGGACGGAGATGCCGAAGTCCGTGGGGCGCTCGACGGCCGCGCGCCACGCGGCGCCCCAGGAGGCTACCGCCTCCTCGCCGAGCCGCGCGCCGAAGATGCTGTAGAGCGCACGCGCCGCGCCGTTACCCAGGCCCCACCCGGCCGCGACTACGAAGACGGCCGCGAGCACGCGGTCGCGCCCGACGTAGCGCAGGCCCTCTCGGAACTCCGAGAAGAAGGCGGCCGGCGACGCACGCCGCGCGGGCCTCTCTTCCGCCTCGGCCCGAGCGCGGCGGCCGGCGCGGACTCGCCTTATCATCTCCGCCGAGGCGAGGAAGGTCACGGCGTTGATGACGAAGACGGCGTCGCGCCCGAGCGCGGTGGCGGCGACGCCGCCGAGCGCGGAGCCGACGGCGATGGTCGCGGCCGTCGTCGAGGCCGAGAGCGAGTTCGCCGCCAGCAGCTCTTCAGTGCCGCCAACGAGGTTCGGTATCGTCGCGCGCTTGGCGGCGTTGAAGAAGGCGGAGACGGAGAAGAGCGACGCGCCCACGACGTAGATGACCGCGAGCGAAGAAAGGCGCCCGGCGAATAGGAAACCCAAAGCGAGGACGGCGCGCGCGATGTCTGCCGCAATCATCACGCGGCGGCGGCTCACGCGGTCAACCACGACGCCCGCCACGGGGCCGAAGATGAAGAGCGGCAGGTGGCGCGCGATGGCATAGACGGCGATGGCGAGCCCGACGCTACGGCCGCGCGCGAGCTCGATGGCGAGCGCCAGCACCGCGATGTTGTTGAGCCAGTCGCCTATTTCCGAGACGACCTGACCGAGCCAGAGGCGCCGGAAGTTCGGGTTAGACGAGAGCAGCTCGCGGTATGTCAACGCCCGCCCGCCTTCTTCTCCCGGTATCGGCGCAGTATGTTCGAGACGTAGGCGCGCGTGGAGGGAATGTCTATGCGCTCGATGAACTGCTCGGCCGTGAGCTTCGGCTCGCCCGGCGCCACCCTGTCCCACTCGGCGGCGCGGCTCGGGCCCGCGTTGTAGGCGGCCACGACGCGCGCCTCCGCCCCCGGCGTGTCGCGGTAGGCCTTCGCAATCTTCTCCAAGTACCAGCAGCCGACCTGTATGTTCCGCTCGGGGTCGAGCAGCGCGCCCTCCGGGTCGCTGCGCATGCGGCCCGCCAGCTCTCGCATGCCGGTCTCGGCCGCCCACTCGCGCCCGACCGTCGGGGTGACCTGCATGAGCCCGACCTCGCCGGCCTCGCCCTTCTTCCACGGGCTGAAGTAGGTCTCCTCGTGAATGATGCTCCACACAAGGTCGGGGTCGAGCCGGTAAACGGCCGCCTGCCGCGCGATGAGCGCGTCGTAGCGGTGAACCCAGTATCGGTTGAAGTAGTAAAGCCCGGCGGCGGTGAGGGCGAGCAGGATGAGGGCGGCGACGAGGAAGCGTCTCATTACAGTAGGCAGAAGGCAGAAGGCAGAGGGCAGTAGAAATACTCTCTCATCCGTGTCGTTGCGGCGAAAGCGCCGGCGGCCATTCCGCGAACCTGCTGCTTAGTGCCTTCTGCCTACTTCTTTCAGTTCCCCCGCTTCAGGTGCGACCAGAGCGCCGACTTGGGGACGCCCATGTCGCGCCCCTCGTAGCGCGAGAGGAGCGCGCGGCGGTCGAGGACATGGCCCTGTAGCCAAACGTCGGCCGAGAGCGTGGCTCCGACCGAGAGCGGGCCGCCGCGCAGCGCACGGCTGTTGACGAGGACTTCGAGGCGGAGACGTTCGAGGTCGAGGTAGGCCCAGTAGAGCTCGCTGCCCGAGAGCGGGTTGCGCAGCGTCTTGAACGAGACGACGCGGCCGGCCAGGCACCAGTCGTTCTCGTGCGCGGCGCGCGAAGGCGCGGCCTCTTCGAGCGGCTGCCAGCGCGCGCGCTGCTCGCCGCGGCCCGGCGCATGTACGCGCGCGCGATACGCGAGCCCGCAAAGGCCGACGTGCAGCTCCTGCGCGCGGAAGCCCTCGGGGCCGACCTCGGTCAAGTTCTGAAGCTCGAAGAGCACCTCGGTCTCGGAGCCGTCGCAGTAGCCGTGGACAATGGCCTCGCCGTCCTCGTCGTACTCGGTCAGAGCCCACGGGCTTATGCGCTGCGCGTAGCGCGCGCGGAATCCGGGCCGGCAGTCGGCGTAGAAGATCTCCCCCGTCCCGGACTCGTAGAGCACCGTCCAGACTTCCAAACCTTCGCCCAACTTCCAGCAGCGGCCGTGAAGCACGACCCCGCGGCGCGATAGCTGCGTCGGCTCGCCCTGGTCGCCCGCGCGCTCGGCGAGGTGGTTGAAGTCCTTCTCGCTCGGCACGTCGAGCCCTATCGCCTCGAACGTCTCTTCCATAAATCTCTAAATGCTCGAACTACCCCGTCGCCCTCTTGCGCTGAGCCGGCTTCGGCGCGGCCTCCTCCTGGCCGGCGCGCGGCGCGCGCGTGCGGAAGCCGCGGATGTTGCGCGCGGGGCCGTGGCGCGGGCGCGCGCCGGAGCGCACCATCTCCGCGAACAGCTCAACGTCGTAGTCCGCCTCGCGCGACATCTCTTCGCGTATCGAGTGCAGCTCTTCGAGGAATCTCGGCTTGCGGTACATCGCAGGTGAATCGTAAATCGGAAATCAAAAATGGTAAAGAGCGGTGGGCGGATACCGGCGGCGGGCGGGAGTTGCCTCTCTCAGTCCGACGCCAGCCATTTTCTATTCGCCGCTCATTGCTTTTCCGTCGTCTCCGAGACGAGGAACTCGGGCGTGACTATCTGCGGGACGAAGAACCCGGCGGCCGTGTTGAAGAGGCGTATGCGCGCCTGCCGGCGGACGTTGGCGAGGTGGCCGAAGTTCCACGTGACGAGGTAGTCAATCTTGTGGAACGAGGCCAGGGCGACGTGGACTGCGTCGCCGATGTACTTGCGGTGGAAGATGCCGCGCGAGATGTAGCCCTCGGCGAGTATGGCCGCCTCCTCGGATAGCTCCACCCTTTCGAGCGGCTCGACGAGCTTGAGGTAGGCCGTGCGGTGCGGCTCAGGCACGCGCTCTAATTCGCGGACGACGAGGGGCGAGATGACGGCGTTGTACTCCGACATCTCGCGCTCCCACCAGCGCATCGTCAGGTCGCGCCGGAACGGCTCGCCGTTGTCGAGGTAGGCGCCGACGACCGAGGTCTCGAGGTAGATGCTCTGCTTCATCCCTGGCTCGTGACGACGGGCGGCGCGGACTTCAGGTCTTTGTCAGCGGGGCCGCCCGCGAGTGGGTCGAGGCGGACGACGGCGCGCTCGAAGTCGAAGGTCACGCGGTAGAAGCGCAGTACGTTGCCGCCGACGATGCCGGTCTGCTCGAAGCCGGCCGTCTCGTTAATCGGCTCCATGTCGAGCACGGCCGCATAGACGTTGCGGCGCGGGTGCGTGCCGAAGACTATCTGCGGCAGCAGCAGCGTCTGTATGTTCTCGGCCAGGCCCGCCGCGCCGTAAACCCTTATGCGGCCGCCGCGCTCGAAGCGCCCCAGCTCGAAGCGCTGCGAGAGCGCCTCGGAGACGACCGAGATGCTCGCGCCCGTGTCTATGATGAAGTTGACGGGCCGCTCGACGCCCTCGACCCTGACCTCGCCGCTCCAGAAGCCCGACGACGTTGTGCGGATCGGGATTTCGACGGCCGAGGGGCCGGGCGCGGCGGCCGTCTGCCGCGCGTCGTCGCGCAGGAGCGTCATAGTGCCCGCGCCGTAGTCGAGCGTTGTCAGGTACTTCCCCACGACGGCGAGGCCGATGTAGCCATCAACCGGCTCCTGCTCGTTGTAGAACTGTCGTATGTAGAGCGGCACGCGCTCTACCTTCGCCTCGCCGATGTTCAAGGTCTGAAGGAAGGCATAGACGATCTCGAAGCGGCCGCCTCCGCCGACGGCGCGCGCCATGCCGCCGCGCGCGACGGGCTTGAGGCCGACGCGCTCGGCCGCGGTGGTCGAGATGACGCACATGCCCGCGCCCGTGTCCACGACGAAGCGCAGAGGCTCCTTCCAGTTGTTGACGCGAACCTTGATGATGGGGCGGTTGTTGACGATCTCGAAAGGCACGGTGACGCGCGACGGGCCGCCTACGGAGAGCAGGTCGCTCTGCGTGCCGAGGTAACGCAGGAAGTCTATGAGGCCGCGTATGCGCGCGCGGCGCTCCGCGTCCGTCTTGGGCGCGACGCGGAGGAAGTTCTCGTAGGCCGTCGCGGCCTCGGCGTAGCGCTCGTGGCGGGCGGCGACCTGCCCGAGGTTGAAGAGGTAGTCGGGCTCGCCGCCGTCTAAGAAAGCGGCGCGGCGCAGGCCCGCCAGGCTCGCGCCCAGGCGGTTCTCGTAGAAGTCAACCATCGCGAGGCCGGCTATGGCCATCGCGTCGTCGTCCTTGAAGCTCAGGGCCGTGCGGAACTCCTCGACCGAGAGGCGGAAGTCGCCGGAGTTCAGGAGCGCCGTGCCGAGCAGGGCGTGCGCGCGGGCCGAGGTCGGGTCAACGGCGACGACGCGCGCGGCCTGGTCGTAGGCGTCCATGTTCTTGCGCTGCTTGAGGAGCGCGAGGCTCAGGCCGAGGCGCGACTGCCCGTCGCGCGCGTCCTTCGCCAGCAGCTCGCGGAACATCCGCTCGGCCTCGGCGAACTCGCCCGCGCGCACCAGCCGCTCTGCCCGCTCGCGCTGCTTGCTGCTCCCGGCCCCGGCCGCGACCTCTACGCCCGCCGCCGAAACCAACGCCGCGACCATAACCCCAACCGCAAGGCGTGACAGCTTTCTCATAAGTGGCTCCCGGCTACTTCAGAATCTCCCCGGTCTTCATTGACCAGAGCACGAGGTCGAGCTCGTCGAAGTCTATGCGGAGGTCGCGCGCGAAGGCGCGCAACGTCTCTTCGGTCGCGAGGTATCGCGCGCGCGTCGAGGGCGGCTGCGGCGACTCGATGACGCCGACCTCGGCGAGGCAGCGCAGTATGTGCTTGTCGAGGATGGCGTAGCCGCGCAGGCCGACGTTACGTAGGAAGTGGCTCGACTCCTTGTAGCCCAAGCCCTTTATCCCGCGCTCGCGCGCGAGCCAGTCGCGCCTCTCCAACGGGTCGTCGAAGCCTTCGAGCCGCTCGCGCAGGCGCATACGGCAGTCCCTGCGCAGGTGCTCGCGCGTGGCGACGATGTAGCCCGAGCGCGAGACCGGGTAGCGGTGCCGGCCCTTGAGCGCGAAGGCCAACTCCTCGTGCGTCCCCTCGGCCAGGAGCGGCCTGACGGCCTCGACGGAGCCGAGCCCCATCCGCGCCGAGGCGCCCGCCGTGAAGATGCAGAAGACCAGCTCCTCCCAGAGCCGCTCGTCCGTGGCCCCGCGCCAGACCGCGTCGAACTCCGCGAGGCGAGCCCGTATGTCGCGCCGCCGCGCGCGGTGCGCGGCCCTTATCTTCTCGACTGTGACGGGCTCTCTGTCTCGCGGCACGTGTCGCGCTTTTCAAGGGCGAGGTCTGCTCCGAACGGGTCGGATTTTAGGAGCGCGCTTCCGGCGATGTCAACGAAGAACGGTTCAAGGCAGCGGCGCAGCTACTTTTCGGAACGCCGGTTGCTTTGCGCGTTTAGTAGCCTCGCGTGCCTGCATGCATCCCGTACGATGCGTGCCGGCATCAAAGAGGTTCGCCCCCCGGAACTCTTCCCGCGTGAAAATTCGGCGCGCTTGTGCACGGCGGCTCTTGTGCTATCATGTCGCGCCTTTCAAACAGCTTACGACGGGAAGGCCCGGCGGTAAGGAGTGAGCGAGTTGAAGACGACGCGAAGCTTACTGGCTCTCATCATCCTCTTCTCTCCCCTCGCGGCGCGCGCGCAGTCCGCGAGCACTGCGCCGCCCCCCGCGCAGCAGCGGCCGCCCGTGCTCCAGCCGACGGCGAAGACGCTGCCGCGCCCCTCCACCGACGCGCCCGTCGAGACCGACGCCGCGATAATCGAAGACGTGCTGCCGCTCGTCGAGGAGCGGCCGGCCTTCTACAACCAGGGCGTGCTCGTAGAGAAGCTCTCGGGCGAGGTCGTGCGCGAGCAGGCCGCCGACCAGGCTTACAACCCGGCCTCCGCCATCAAGCTAGCCACCGCCCTCGTAGCCCTGCGCACGTTCGGGCCTAAGCACCGCTTCGCCACGACGCTCTGGGTCACCGGCTCTTTCGACAAGGCGACGGGGACTGTCACCGGCGACCTCATCGTTTCCGGGCGCGACCCTTCGTTCCACGACGAGCACGCAGTAGCCATCGCGCGCGAGCTTAACCAGCTCGGCATACGCACGGTGACGGGCGACCTCGTGATCGCGCCGCGCTTCACGATGAACTTCAGTTGGTCTTCGCAGCGCTCGGGAGAGCGCTTCTACGACACGCTCGACGTGACGCGGCGCCCCGCGGCCGCCACGCGCGCGTGGAACGACCTGCGCTTCGCCATGCGCGACCAGGCGGGGCTCGCCGCGACGCCGAGCGTCGCCGTGATGGGCGCCGTCTATGTTGACTCGGTGCCGAAGGCCGCTCGCGTCGTCTCGACGCACTACTCGCCGCCGCTCGTTGACATACTCAAAGTCCTCCTCTGCTACTCGAACAACTTCATGGCCGAGCGCCTCGGCGACCAGGTCGGCGGCGCGCAGGGGCTCGCGCGGTTCCTCTCCACCGAGTTGGGGATATCGGCCGCGGACATGCGCATAGCGACGGCGAGCGGCTTGGGCGTCAACCGCCTCACGCCGCGCCACATGATGCGCGTCTATCGCGCGCTCCTCGACGAGTTGCACAAGAACAGACTGAAGGCCGCCGACATACTGCCCGTCGCCGGCATTGACCCCGGCACGCTGGAGAAGCGTTACGCCAACAGCGTCGGGCGCGGGAGCGTCATCGCCAAGACCGGCACTCTGCCGCGCACCGACGGCGGCGCCAGCGCCCTCGTCGGCCAGATGCGCGCGCGCAACGGCGAGGTGCTGCTCTTCGTCATCCTCAACCAGCGCGGCAGCGTCTCGCGCTTCCGCTCCTGGCAGGACGCGCTCGTCGCAGAGCTTCAGGGCGAGCGCGGCGGCCCAACCCCCTTCACCTACACGCCGCAGACGCTGGCGATGCGCCTCTCCGCTTCGGAGTTCGACAGCGCGCGCGCCGGCAACCTCGAAGAGTACGAGCCGACGACTGCTAACCAGTAATCTCTGTGAAAACGCGCGCGCCCCGGCAGGCCCGAGAGCCTGCCGGGGCGCTCCTCGCCGGCGCGAGCAGTGTGTGCGGTACTGCCCGCGGCCGACGATTCTCGCGGGGTTGGCCGGGCTCGCTGTCGTGCGAAGGTTTGCCTGATAGCGGCGCCGCACCGCGCCTTCGCTAGTCAGTCTGCCCGACCGGCCACACTTCGGCCGCTGGCGTAGTAAGCAACTCACAAGCCGCCCCCGCGCACGACAGCCTCCCGCGCCCTTAACTCACTCTCTTCGTCAAACTTGCGCCCCGCGCCTCGACCGGCCGGGCGCCCGCCTGCGACGCACGCCCGCCGCCGCTTCTGTTTCAGTCGGTAACAAGGTGTGTAACCGGCTGCCTTCCTGCTGCGGGCGCTGGCCGAAGTTGTGAAGCATCCTTCCCACACTGTCACTGAAGGTGACGTGCGCCGCCTCACTTCGGCCGCCCGCCTGCGCGAAACGCGCGGGTTTTCCGCGAAAACCCGTCTGGCACCGGCCTTGCCGAAGGGCTCTGCGCCGGCGCTTTTCGGAGCGCGGTCAATTTTGAGGCTGAGGAAGCTGCACGGAGGCAGGCATATGGCCGAGAGAAGCAGGGCGAGAGTCAGGGACGTGAGGCGCGGCGCTGAAGGCTTCACCATGACGCAGTTGCTGGTCACGGTGGCCGTCGTGCTGATCGTGTCGGCCTTCGCCGTCATGCGCATCGCCGAGGCGCGCGACCACATGCGCCTGACGGGCGCGGCGCGCGAGTTCGCGAGCTACGTCGAGAAGGCGCGCGTTGACTCCATACGCCGCCACTCGCAGGGCGGCGACGCGACCGTCACGGTCACGGGCCCGACGAGCTACACCGTGCTCGCCGACTTCAACTACACGGGCGCGCCGACGCTTCGCACCTACCAACTCCCGCCCGGCGTGCAGTTCTCGAACATGCAACTTACGCAGCCGGACGGCACCGTCGTCAACAACGCGCCGGCGCCCGTCGCCATAGCGTTCAACTGGCGCGGCCGCACGCCGACGGCCTACCGCGTCACCCTGCAGAACACACGGCAGAGCACGAGCGTCGTGAGCGTAAGCAGCTCCGGCGAGGTCTCCATTGACCGCAGCCCCATCGCCATACAGCCCGGCGCCTACGGTAACGCCAACGCCAACCCGGCGCCGATAGGCAGCGGCAGCGAGACCGGCGGCACGAGCACCGGCTACACGGGCGGCGGCTCGACCGGCGGGGGCTCGACCGGAGGCGGCGACACCGGCGGAGGCGGCGGCTCGACCGGCGGAGGCGGGGGCGACACCGGCGGAGGCGGGGACGGCGGTACAGACCCCGACCCCGACCCGACCGCGACGCCCAACCCCACGGCCACGCCGACGCCCACCGCGACCCCGTCCGCCACGCCCAGCTCGACGCCCACGCCGTCGTCCACGCCGCAGACGGCTCAGTGCACGATGACGCTCAGCCCGAGCTCGCTGGCGCTCAGGAACGGCAGCGGCAGCACGCCGCAGCAGGGTACTGTGATGGTCACGTTCCAGAACGCGCCGTCGGGCCAGACCTTCAGCGCCACAGAGCTGAACGGCAGCCACCTCGTGCTCAACAAGACGGGCGGCGGCCTGAAGATTTCCACGAAGAACGGCGCCGGCAACCGCGGCAACTTCACAGTGCGCGTCACCCCGACCCCGGCCTGCGGCGGGGCGCAGGACATCGCCGTGAGCGTCGCGCAGTAGCGACTTCGGGAGGCTGAAGATGAGTGAATGGACGAAGGCTACAAAAGCGGGGGCGACCGAGCGCGGCTTCACCATGCTCGAGACGGTCATCGCGCTCTTCCTGGCGATGGTGATGGGCTTCGGCGCCATCTCGCTATTCCTATACTCGGTGAACTACAACGCCGGGGCGAGCGACCGCGCGCGCGCCCTCGCCCTCGCGCAGCGCACGATGGAGACTCTGCGGGCGCGCGACTACTTGGAGCTCGCGAACTCTGACTCCACGGTCGTCGTCACAGACTACGCCGCCGCGGCCGGCACCACCGACCGCCGCACCTTCACTGTCCGCACGGCCATCGGCGACTACCCGCTGGTGGGGGCCTCGCGGCAGAAGGCGATAGTCGTCACGGTGACGCCGACGAACAACAAGAGGTGGACGGGCGGGGGCGTGACGCTCAGGACGTTCCGCGCCTCCACGGAGATGGGCAGCAACTGAGGGCGCCGACGGCGCGGCCGGAGCAACACCCATGAAGACGCACGAACCGAACACGAAGGCCAGCGGCGCGGCCGGCTTCTCGCTCATGGAGCTGATGGTGGCCCTTGGCATCACGCTGGGCATCATGGTTATAGCAGCGCAGCTCCTGGCGCAGTCGCTCGGCGTGCGCGCCCGCGAGAACGCGCGCGTCGAGGCCATAGGAGACGTGCAGCGCGCCCTCCAGGTGATGTCGCGCGAGGTGGCGAACGCCGGGCTCGGGCTCGACGGGGCGAACGGCATCGTCGCAGACGACTCGGAAGACCAGCAGCTTCGCATCATCGCCAACCTCAACGCCTTCACCGAGAGCCCGGGCGACTTGCTCGACTCCGACGAGGACGTGGTCTTCACCATCATCAACAACAACACGGGCGGCGAGCCGCAGCGCCTCATCACGCGCCAGGACGTGAACTCGGGGCAGGTCACTTCGCTCGCCAACCGCGTTGACGAACTCGACTTCGACTACCTCGCCGCCGACGGCACTGCCACGACGCCCGACCAGGCCGTGAAGGTGAGGATCACGGTCAGCGTCACGCTGCCCGCGGTCGGCACGCAGGGGAGCGGCGGCTACCAGCCGGCGTCGCGCGTGCGACTCGTCTCCGAGGCCACGCTGCGCAACCAGATGCTCAGGAAGTGAGGGGGATCGGATGAAAGACTTCAAGTCAGCAACGCCAGTGCGGGCCGGCGAGCGCGGCGCGGCGCTCGTCACCGTCATGCTCGTCTCGCTGCTCATGCTCTCGGCCGGCAGCGCGCTCCTGCTCTCGACCAGCATGTCGGCCGCCAACACCGTGGACTCGACCGCCGAGGCGCAGGCCTACTACGCGGCCGAGGCCGGCATACAGGGCGCGCTCACGGCCCTGCGCGGCAACATCGCGCCGAGCGCGCCGCTCGCCGGGGGCGCCCTCATAGACTTCCGCCTGGCGCTGACGCCCTCGGACTCGAACGCGCCGGGCGACCCGGCGACCGCCGCGGGCGTCGCGCGCCTCTCGCGCTGGCTACCCTACAGCAGCCGCACGACCGCCGACACGCGCGTGAGCCTCAACAGCAGCGCCCCGAACACATGCAACCCCGGCTGCTACTCCATAACGATCTCGGAGCCCGGGACGACCGTCACGCCCGCCGGCATCGAGCCGCCGCGCCTCGTCATCACCTCGACGGGCTTCGGCCCGAAGGGCGCGCGCAAGGTTCTGCGGGCGCTCGTGAGCAACTACCGCGTCATACTCGACCCGCCCGCGACCATCGTCGCCGCGGGCGGCAACACCATAAACTTCAGCCTCGGCAGCTCGAACTCCTCGGTACTTTCGGGCAACGGCGCGCGGCCGGCGGTGGCCGTCTCGCCG
Source organism: Pyrinomonadaceae bacterium (assembly GCA_035627975.1). Taxonomy (GTDB): domain Bacteria; phylum Acidobacteriota; class Blastocatellia; order Pyrinomonadales; family Pyrinomonadaceae; genus QHXN01. The sequence continues at coordinate 11,997 of DASPKR010000041.1, forward strand.
GCCAACGTCACGACGGCGCAGGGCGTCGTCAACGCCCTGAACGAACAGGGGGGCGGCACGCAGATCACGCCCTCCGATGTCGGCTCGCTCGGGATGTCGGTGCCGGAGCCGTGGTGGCTCGCGAGCCCGGACGCGGCCCGCGCCTTCCTCGCGGAGCTCCGCGCGGCGGCCTACGATCAGAACCGCGTCTTCACCTCCAAGCCTGCGGACATGGGGACGCTGACCTCGCCTAAGATGACCTTCATAGACAACTACAACGGCGGCACGCTCAGCCTCGGCGCGGGCTTCCAGGGGTCGGGCCTTCTCGTCGTCACCGGCAACATTGAAACCACAGGCAGCACGAGCTTCGACGGCGTCATCCTCGTCCTCGGCCGCGGCGTGCTGACCCGCAGCGGCGGCGGCGACGGCGTTATGACCGGCTCGCTCATCATCGCCAGCTTCGACCCGAACGACCCGAACGCCGACACGTTCGGCACGCCCACGCTGACCGTTGACGGCGGCGGCAGCCTGACGATGCAATTCGACCCCGCCTCCATCGGCAGGGCGACGCGCTCGACGGGCCGCGGCGTGCACGGCGTTGTCGAGAACTGACGCCCCGCACGGGCGGCTTAAGGCCAGAAGCGAGGCGCCGCGGGCTTGAAGGCCCCGCGGCGCCTCGGCCTTTCCCGGCGCCCCCTTGCTTGACACGCAAAACCGAGAAGTGGACATTAGTCGGCGGCCGACTGTCAGCTTCTCTTATGCCCGACATCCTGCTCGTCGAAGACAAGGAGAGTTTGAGGCGCGTGCTCCGCCTCACGCTCGAAGGCGCCGGCTACACCGTGGCCGAGGCTGAGGACGCGCGCTCGGCGGCGCAGGAGCTTGCGCGCGCCCCCTTCCGGCTAGTCCTCACGGACCTTCGGATGCCGCACGGCTCCGGCCTCGACGTCCTGCGCGCCTCGAAGGCCGCAGACCCCGAAGCGCCCGTCGTTCTCATGACAGCCTACGGCTCGATAGACGAGGCCGTGCAGGCGATGAAGGACGGCGCGCACGACTTCCTGCAGAAGCCCGTTGACTCGAACCACCTGCTCCTGCTCGTAGAGCGCGCTCTCGAACAGGCGCGGCTGCGCACGGAGAACATACTGCTGCGCGAGGAGTGGTCGCGCCGCTACGGCTTCCCGCGCATCATCGGCGAGTCGGACGCCATCAAGCGCGCCGTCGCCGAGACGCAGCGCGTCGCCACGACCGACACGACGGTGCTGCTGCTCGGCGAGTCCGGCACGGGCAAGGAGCTTTTCGCGCGCGCCGTCCACCACCTCTCGCCCCGGCGCGACCGCCCCCTGGTCGCCGTCAACTGCGCCGCCATCCCCGAGACGCTCATCGAGTCGGAGCTGTTCGGCCACGAGCGCGGGTCGTTTACCGGCGCGACCGAGCGGCGCCCCGGCAAGTTCGAGCTCGCCTCCGGCGGCACCATCTTCCTCGACGAGATAGGCGAGCTCCCCCTCTCGGCGCAGGGGAAACTCCTGCGCGCCATCGAGGAGAAGGTCGTTGACCGCATCGGCGGCCGCGCGCCCGTGCCCGTGGACGTGCGCGTCGTCGCGGCGACGAACCGCGACCTACAGGCCGCGGCCGAGCGCGGCGAGTTCCGCCGCGACCTATACTTCCGCCTCGCCGTCTTCCCCGTGCGCGTCCCGCCCCTGCGCGAGCGCGGCGACGACGTGGCGCTGCTCGCGCGCCACTTCGCCGCGCAGTACGGCAAGGAGCTTCGCAAGCGCGAGGCCGCACTCTCAGACGCGGCCGTCGAGGCGTTGCGCGCGCACGCGTGGCCCGGCAACGTCCGCGAGCTGGAGAACGCAATCGAGCGCGCCTGCATACTCGCCGACTCGCTCACGCTCTCGCCTGCAGACCTCGGCCTCGCAGGCCCCGCCTCGCCCGCCGAGGGCGAGAGCACAGCCGGGCTCGACCTGTCGGGGACGCTCGCGGAGGCGGCCGAGCGTGCCGCCCGCGCCGTCGAGCGCCGAAAGATAGCCGAGGCCCTGCGCGCCCACGATGGCAACAAGACGCGCGCCGCAGAGGAG
>DASPKR010000042.1:0-2069 GCA_035627975.1 Pyrinomonadaceae bacterium
GACGCGCGAAGAGATTGAGGCGCACTTCGCAGGCCGCGGCTACGCGCAGTTAAAGAGCGACCTGGCCGACGCAGCCGTCGCGTTCCTCCAGCCTTACCAGGAGCGCGTGCGCTCCATCTCCGACGAGGAGCTGAGCCGCATCCTGCGCGAAGGGGCCGAGAAGGCGCGCGCCATCGCGGCCGAGACGATGCGGCAGGCGAAAGAGCGCATGGGGATTGTGGGGGCTTAAACGAACTTGTCGAACGAGCACACAGAGACGCCGAGGCCCACCGAAGAGGCGACGGTCGCCAGCGCGGCCGAAGGCCAGCCCATCAACGTCGCGGGCGCGAAGCCCGAGATTTCGACGAACCAGGAGGGCGACTCGCTCAAGCTCGTCCTCGGCGAGTTCGCGGGCCCGCTTGACCTCCTGCTCTACCTCATCCGGCAGGAGCAGGTCAGCATCTACGACATCCCCATCGCGCGCATCACGGACGAGTACCTGCGCTACCTGCGCATGATGCAGGGCATGGACATCACGATGGCGAGCGACTTCCTCGTGATGGCGGCCACGCTTATAGAGATCAAGTCGCGCATGCTCCTGCCGCGCGACCCCGCGGTGAGCGAAGAAGAGCAGCTCGCCGACGACCCGCGCCGCGAGCTGGTCGAGCGGCTCCTTGAGCACCAGAAGTACAAGGCCGCGGCCGAGATGCTCTGGTCGCGCGCGACGGTCGAGCGCGCAGTCTTCACGCGAGCCCCAATCGAGACGGACAAGAATAACCCGGAGGTCGCCGCAGGCGCCTTCGACCTGCTGCGCGTCTTCCAGGAGATTCTCGCGCGCAGGAAGGAAGAGGTGCTTCTGGAGATAGAGCGCGAGGAGGTCACGATGGCCGAGATGCTCGAGCGCCTGCGCAACTCCATCTTCTCGGCCGGCGAGCTGAATTTGCGCGAGTTCTTCGAGCGCACGCAGACGCGCCGCGAGCTGGTGCTCGCGTTCCTCTCCGTCTTAGAGCTAGTGCGCACCACCGAGATAAAGCTCTTCCAGTCCCAGACCTTCGGCGACATCGTCGCGCGCGTCAGCAACCAATAGAAGATGAGCAAGAGCAGCAGGAAGAAGAGGCCCGAGGGCGGGAGCGAAGACGCAGGCACTTCCGAGTCGCGCGCCGAGGCCGTGGCCGAGCTCGACGCAGCGCTCGACGAAGCCCCGGCGGGCGGTGACGGCAGCGCAGCCGACCGGGGCGGGCCGCACGGCCTGACCGACCGCGTTGACCCTGCGGGGCTCGCTTCAGAAGAAGAGACGGGCTTCGACGACGAGGAGGAGCGCGACGTTGTCATACACGACGCCGACGCGGAAGACCGCCGCGATGAGTTCGAGCGGCGGGCCGCGGAGATGCGCGCCCCCGGCGGCGCCGACGAGGGCGAGGGCGAAGTCGCTCCGGGCGGCCAGCCCCGACAGCTCGCCGAGCTTATGGCTATCTGCGAGGCTCTCATCTTCGTCTCGGAGGAACCGCTGCCCGCAAAGGCCATCGCAGACCTCCTGAAGGAAGAGAGGGGCTGGGTGCAGATGGCCGTCGAGGAGCTCGCGAAGGAGTTCAACGAGCGCAACGCCGGGCTGATGCTCAGGGAGGTCGCCGGCGGCTGGCAGTTCGCCACGCGCCCCGAGCACCACGAGCACATACGCGCCTACCTGAAGTCGAGGCCGAGCGCGAAGCTCTCCCTGCCCGCGCTCGAAACGCTCGCCGTCATAGCCTACAAGCAGCCCGTCACCGTCCCCGAGATTCTCGAAATACGCGGCGTGCAGTCCTCATCGGCGATAAAGACGCTGCTCGACAAGCGCCTCATCGTCGCGAAGGGGCGGAAGGAGACGGTCGGCCGCCCGATGATGTACGGCACGTCGAAAGAATTCCTCCTGCAATTCGGCCTCAAGGATTTGAGCGAGCTGCCCAACGTCGAGGACTTCGAAGACTTGGCGGGCGGCGCCGGGTGAAGCCTTACCAGTATGCTTAAGAGAAACAGCCTGTTCGTCGCCATCGCCTGCGCCGCCTTCGCTCTCACGGCCTCCCCCTTGGCGCGCGCGCAAGGGGAGGAGCTTC
>DASPKR010000043.1:0-2037 GCA_035627975.1 Pyrinomonadaceae bacterium
CGTCGTCTCGACCTCTTCGAGCATCCGCGCGATCTTGCCGAACTCGGTCGCCATCCCCGTGGCGACGACGAGCGCGCGGCCGCGCCCGTAGGTCACGGCCGTGCCGGCGTAGGCCATGTTCTTGCGGTCGCCGGTCGGGAGAGCCTCGTCCGCGAGCCGCTCCGTGTGCTTCTCGACCGGCGCCGACTCGCCCGTCAGCGCCGCCTCCACCGTCTGCAAGTTCACCGCCTCAACGAGCCGCGCGTCGGCCGGAACCTTGTCGCCCGTCGCGAGCAGAATCAAGTCGCCGGGGACGAGCTCACGCGCGGGGACGCGCTTCTCACGTCCGTCCCGCACGGCGGTCGCGTTGGGCGCGGCCATCTCGCGCAGCGCCTCGATGGCGCGCTCGGCGCGGTACTCCTGCACGAAGCCGAGCACGACCGCGAAGAGCACAATCACGGTGATGGCGACAGCCTCGACCCCGTGGCCGAGGAAGGCCGAGAGCGCCGTCGCCAGCAGCAGGATGATGATGAGGACGTTCTTGAACTGTTCGAGCAGGATCGTCCAGGGAGAGATTTGGCCCGAGGCCTGTAGCTCGTTCGGGCCGAACTCCCCGAGGCGGCGCGCGGCCTCGGCGTCCGTCAGGCCGCGCGGGCCGGACTGAAGCCTCGCGAAGCCCTCCTCGGCCGTGAGCGCGTGCCACTCCCGTACAGGTTCGGCGCCGCCGTGGCCCGCCCCCACGCCAACACTTTTTTGGGGGACGGTTTCAACCTGCATGTGTGTATTCTCCCTTCGACTCATCCGGGGCCGCGAGCCGTGCCGCGCGGGCCACCTCGACCGAGCACTGCGCGCGCCCGGCCACCGCCGACGCGACGCTGCCGTGCAGCAGGTGTTGGAAGCCGTGCAGCCCCCTCGTGCCGACGAAGATGGAGTCGGCGTCCCACCCCTCGGCCTCGGCGATGAGGACGTGCGCCGGGTCGCCCTCGCGGACGAACTCCGACACGCTTAGCCCCGTGGCGCGCAGCCTCTCCGCCGCCCCGCTTGTCGAGTCGCGGCCCGGCCCGCGTCCCGCGGTGACGATGCGCGCCTCGCTGCCCTCCGGCCACGCCCGCGCCGCGACCGCGGCGACGGCCTCCTCCGCGTCAGGCGTGCCGCTGAACCCGACGATTATCCGTACCGGGCCTTCACGCCGCCCGCTGGAGCAGCGCGCCACGCGCACCGAGCACCCCGCGTCGTACAAAACCCTCTGGGACGTGCTGCCGAGGATGAGGCGGCCGCCCGCCACCGCGTGCCTGTGAGAGCCGACCACAATGAGGTCGGCTTGCAGGCGGTCGGCCATCTTGATTAAAGCCAGGGGGGGCGAGTCGCAGTCCACTTCGGCCTTCACCCGCCAGCTTGGGAACTCATCTTTAACAAGCCCCGCCGCGCGCTCGGCCAAAGCCCGCGCCTCCTTGACGGCCTTCTCTCTCGTCTCACGGGTGTGACGCTCAAACTCGGGGATGCGAACCGCGGGCTGGCCGGGGAGTTCCTCGTCCGGCGGCGGGACGATGACGTCGGCCACCGTCAGAACCACCACGTCGGCGTCCGGGGGCAGCCCGGCGCGTCGTAAATCCTGGAGGGCCGCGTCGGAGCAAGCCGACCCGTCGTAAGCGATCAGTATTTTAGAGGGCGCTTTCATCATTTACCTCCTCGCATCGGGCACACGTCTGACAAGCACGGGAGGCTGACGGCGCTGGGCGGGCGGGCGTGTACGCTCAGGCAGGTGGCAGGGAGGGTGGGTGAAGACGCCGGCGCGGGCCGGATAGCACGGCAGCCGTTCGGCTGGCGTGGAAGCTCAGTCATGCCCTTCCCCTTTTCGCGCGTCAGCGCAAGCGTGACTTGCGGCGGCCGCGCAAAAGGGAAAGACCTCCTGCGCTGCCGGGTGCAGCCGCAAAAGGTCTTGGTCATCGAGCTGTAAGTTTTGGCTCTCCCCGGTGCGCCGGGCGCCTTCACGTCGGGCGCCGTATTGACGGCCCACCGGACCCGCAAGCGGTGCGGGCGACCTACTCCCCTTTCGGG
>DASPKR010000044.1:0-17715 GCA_035627975.1 Pyrinomonadaceae bacterium
GGCGAGCGCCTCCTCGAACTCGCCGAGGCGGTCGTGCGCCGTCCCCGTGAGGAAGTGGACGATTGCAAGCTCGGGCCTCGCGCGCTCTATCCATTTGTATTCGACAATCGCCTGCTTGTAAAGCTTCAGTTCGTAGAGGGCCGCGGCGAAGTTCGCATGCGCCTCGTAGTGCTCGGGCGCGGCCTTGAGGACTTGCTGTAGGATGCCGGCCGCCTCAGTGAACCTGCGGAGCTGTATGAGGGCTGCGGCGTAGCCCGTGGCGTAGTCGGCGTCGTCAGGCTTAAGGCGTGCGGCGCGCCCGTAATATTCGAGCGAGCGCTCGGGCGCCGACGTGCGGTAGAGCTTGCCGAGGCAGGCGAGCGCCGAGGCGTTCTTCGGGTCGCGCGCGACGAGCTTTTCGAGCGACTCGCGCGCCTCCTGCGTGTCTTCGCAGCGGACACGCAGAGCGTCGCCGAGCCTCCGGCCCGCGTCGCTCGCCTTCGCCTCTTCGGGAAGAGACTCATAAACGCGCTGCGCGTCCTCCGCCCGCCCCGCCATGCCGTAGAGGTTCGCGAGAGAAATGAGGAGCGAGGCGTCGGACTTCGCGGCCGCTTCGAGCGACTTCAGCTCCTCGGACGCGCGCGCCGCATCGCCCGACTCGATGAGCAATTCCGCGCGCACCATGCGCGCGGCCGTGTTCGAGGGCTCGATGGCGAGCGCGCGCTCGAAGCTCTTAACGGCAGCGCTGTTATCCTTCGCCTCGCGCTCGGCGGCGCCGCGCGCGAGCCAGAGCGCTGCGTCTCCGGGGCTCGCGTCGGTCGCGCGACGAAGAAGCGCGAGCGCCTCGGCCTTGTCGCCGGCGCGCGCCCGAAACTCGGCGAGCGCCGAGAGCGCGTGCGTGCTCTTCGCGTCAATTTCTAGCACGCGCCTGAGCAGCGCCTCGGCGTCGGCCGCGCGCCCCGGCTCGCGCGCGAGCGCGAGGCCGAGCGTCAGGGGCGGCAGCGCCCACGCGGGCCTGAGCTGCATCGCGCGGCGGAAGGCGGCCTCGGCTTCAGGCAGGCGCTTGAGCGCGACGAGCGCCACCCCCCTCTGGTGCTCGGCCTCCGGGAACTCGGGCCGGAGCTTCAGAGCCTCCTCGTAGAACTCGAGCGCCAGCTCGTACTCCTTGCGCGCGTGCGCGTCCTGCCCCTGGTTGAAGAGCTTGACGGGGTCTGCGGCCGCCTCGCCGAACTCGTCGCGCTCCTGCGCGAGCGAAGACGGCGCGCACGCGAAGACGAGCGCGAAGAGCGCGGCTGCCGCAAGCGGTCGGAATGAAGGAAGCATTTAAAACAGGCGCAAAGCTTAAAGGTCTCGAAGCTCGCTCACGGAGGGAGACCGGCGTGAGTTTCGCGCCGCAATATAACACGCGCGGCGCGCGGCGCGCACGCGATGCTGGATGCGCTCGCGGCGGGTGCGGGTTGCGCGCGCATCTTGCATGCGATAACATTCGCGCCCGTAAGACCTAATAACAACTCCAACGCCGCAGAGGTTTCCACGACGCCGGGGAGTCGCCCGCCCGCAAGCGCACGAACGCGCGCGGCCACTCGCCCGGACGGAAGGGGAGAAGTGAAGAGTCTGGCCGTCGAAGAAGAGTTCGCGAGCGGCGCGGGCGAGGCGCCGCCCGCCGAAGTCGGGGCGAAGGAGCAGAGGCTTCGCGCCCTCTTCCGCGAGATGGGCTCGGCGCTCGTGGCCTTCTCAGGCGGCGTTGACAGCACCTACGTCGCGCACGTCGCGAACGAAGAGTTGGGCGCCCGCGCACTCTGCGTCACGGGCGTCTCGCCCAGCCTCGCGGCGAGCCAGCGCGAAGAGGTTCGCGCGCTCGTTGAGCGCCTCGGCCTCCGCCACGAGACGATTGACACCGAAGAGGTGGGCGACCCCTCGTACCGCCGCAACACGTCAGACCGCTGCTACTTCTGCAAGTCGGAGCTTTACTCGAAACTACAGCCTCTTGCGCGCGAGCGTGGCCTCGCCTTCGTCGTGGACGGCTCGAACACGGACGACCTCGGCGACTACAGGCCGGGCCGCGAGGCGGCGCGCGAGCGCGGCGTGCGAAGCCCCCTCGTCGAGGCCGGCATCTCGAAAGAGGACGTGCGGCGCCTGAGCCTTCGCGCGGGGCTCCCCACATGGGACAAGCCCGCGAGCCCCTGCCTCTCTTCGCGCATAGCCTACGGCACGCCCGTCACGATAGAGCGGCTGCGTACCGTTGACACCGGCGAAGACGTGATGCGCGCTTTCGGCTTCCGCGAGTTCCGCGTGCGTCACCACGGGGAACTGGTGCGGCTCGAAGTCGCGCCAGCGGAGTTAGACCTCGCGCTGCGCCGCGACGTTGTTGACGAACTGGCGCGCCGCTTCCGCGCGCTCGGCTTCCGTTACGTCACCCTAGACCTTCACGGCTACCGCACCGGCTCGATGAACGAAGTCTTAAACAGCCATCAGCAATCAACGGTCGGCGATCAGCATAAAGACGAGAAAGCTGAAAGCTGACTCCTGACTGCTGACAGCTTCTTTTCGGAGACGATTATGACAAAGGCGATGATGGACGACCCGCGGCGCGTAAAGGAGGAGAACCCCTTCGAGTCCATGATGGAGCGCTTTGACCGCGCCGCGCAGCTCCTGAACCTCAACCCTGACCTCTACGCCGTGATGCGCGTGCCGAACAGGGAACTGAAGGTTTACATCCCAGTCCGAATGGACTCGGGCCGCATAGAGGTCTTCGAGGGCTACCGTGTGCAGCACAACTTCGCGCGCGGCCCCGCCAAGGGCGGCATACGCTACTCGCCCGACGTGACGATTGACGAGGTGAGGGCGCTGGCGGCGTGGATGACCTGGAAGTGCGCCGTCGTCAACGTCCCTTTCGGCGGGGGCAAAGGGGGCGTGGTCTGCGACCCGGCGATGATGTCTCTGGGCGAGCTGGAGCGCCTGACGCGCCGCTACACCGCCGAGCTGATAGACTTCATCGGGCCGGAGAAGGACGTGCCAGCGCCCGACATGAACACCAACGAGCAGACGATGGCCTGGATCATGGACACCTACTCCATGCACGCGCGCCACACCGTCAACGCCGTCGTGACGGGCAAGCCCGTCGAGCTGGGCGGCTCGCGCGGACGGCGCGAGGCCACGGGGCGCGGCCTGCTCTTCGTCATACAGGAGGCCATCAAGCGCTTCAAGCTCGCGCCGCCGAGCACGCGCGTCGTCGTGCAGGGGTCTGGGAACGTCGGCGGCATAGGCGCGCGCCTCCTCCACGAGGCCGGCTACAAGGTCATAGCCATCTCCGACATGTTCGGCGGCATATACAACCCGGCCGGCATAGACATCCCGGCCGCGCTCACGCACTTGCAGGCGACGCGCTCGCTACAGGAGTTCCCCGGCGCCGAGCAGATTTCCAACCAGGAGCTTCTCGAGCTCGACTGCGACGTGCTCGCCCCGTGCGCCACCGAGAACCAGATAACCTCCGAGAACGCCGACCGCATCAAGTGCCGCATACTGGCCGAGGGGGCCAACGGGCCTACCACGGCCGCCGCCGACGAAATCCTGCACAACAAAGGGGTTTTCGCCATCCCCGACATACTGGCGAACGCAGGGGGCGTCACCGTCAGCTACTTCGAGTGGGTGCAGGACAGGATGGGCTACTTCTGGAAGGAGGAGGTCGTCAACGAGCGCCTCTCCGACGTGATGGTCGCCAGCTTCAACGACGTGGTCAAATACGCCGACCAGCACCACGTTGACACGCGCACCGCGGCATACATGCTGGCGATCGACCGCGTGGCCTACGATACGCGCATGCGCGGTATCTATGCGTGACAAAAATGTGTCAGGTTTTTTCGGGCTAAGTTGTGAAAAAGTCTTGATTTCCGCGCCGTAGTGGAGTATGGTCTGGCGGAAATTGGTACGCCCCGGCACCCGTTTGTTTAGGGTCAATAGAGAGCGGGAGCGGGGCGCGCCGACCGAGTGTTGACAGCGGCGCACCCGTTTTGTATAAGCAGGTGCGCTAAACCTAAGCAAACAGAAATTCAGTTGAGAGGCGTCGTAGAGGCAGTGCAAGAGTGCCCGCAGAACGCCCCTCGGTAAAGGCGTTCGAGGCTCCTCTCGCTGCTCCGCTCCACCTGCAAGCGTTCGGACGTTCTGAGGGCGGTAGCAGTTTCTTTGACCAGGGTTTGTACGCTTGTAGTTGGAGCGCCCGCGCCCCAGACAGATGAGTTACCGGGCCCGAACTTTCAAGAGCCCCGCGGTGACTCCGGGGAGCACGGTCGTCCCCTTCCGCAAAAATTTAAACTCATTTCGCAGGAGGAATGCGATGAGACTCGCGAGAAGAGCGCTATTTGCCGCGCTCACCACCTTAATCCTGATGTCGGCAGTCACTGCCCAGACGCTGAGGCCGGGCAACGACCCGCGCAACCAGGCGCCCACTGTCGGCACGGGAGGCCCTCCGGGAGGCCCGACCGGGCTCTTCACCATCTACGACGGCGATACGCTGCGTAAGGGTGAGTTCACCTTCAGCATTGCCTACAGCAACTATGACCGCGACCCTGGCAACGTTGACATCTCCGTCATCCCGCTCAGCTTCAACATCGGGTTGAGCGACCACCTCGAGCTGTTCTTCAGCACCGAAGGGTATCGCGGCGTCAACGTCAACAACCCGCGCCACCTGTCCAGCTTCTACCTGCCGAACTCGCAGCTCTTCTTCGGGGCCACCACGCTCGGTAGCGGCGCGGCCATCATCCTTGCTCCTATCAGGGTCAGCGGGACTCAGGGCATCCAGGGGCAGGTCTTCCGGCCGGCCTTCGTGCCGGCGCAGGGGCAGTTCGGCGGCCAGCCGTTCGTGCAGTTCCCGTTCGTCGGCGGCACGGGCCCGAACTTCGGCCTGACGGGCAACGCCATCGCCCCGCCCTACACGAGCCAGCTCGGCGCGGCCGTGGGCGGCGACGACGGCTTCTTCGGCGGCGCGGCCTCTAACTTCCCCGGCATGGGCTCTGTCTGCGGCAGCATCCTGCCCGGCGTCGTGCTTACGACCAGGCAGATACCGGCCAACCTGACCTTCAACACACTGACGGTGCCGCAGGTGTTCACCACCTGCCCGACCTACCTGCCCGACGCCCCGTTCGTCAACCGCCTCTACGGCGAGTCCACGTTCGGCGTCATGCAGGCGGGCGCGAAGGTTCGCTTCACGGGCCCGAACAACCCGCTCGGCGTCGGCCTCGTGGGCTTCTACCGCTGGTACTTGGATAAGGCCGACGACGCCTCCGGCTTCAACCAGATGCAGCGCGGGGCCGGCACGGGCGCCAGCTTCGGCGACATCGGGGTGGTGGGCTTCATCTCGGGCCGCCTGAGCCGCTCGGTCAACCTTTCGGCCAACTTCGGCTACATCCTGAACGGCAATCCGAAGTCCGACCTGATGGGCACCGAGGACGCCGTCCTGCTCGACCGGCCCGACGAGCTGGTGGCCGGCATCGGCATGGACTTCCCCGTCAACCGCCACTTCCAGCCGATGTTCGAGGTGAAGTCGGTTCACTACGTGGGCGGGCGCACGCCGAACTCCTTCGAGAACAACCCGATTGACTTCCTCGGCGGCATACGCATCTTCCCGCGCCGCTGGTTCGGCTTCAGCGCGTGGTATCGCCACCACCTGAACCAGCAGGGCGACCGCGTCTTCGACTTCATCGGGGGCGACGACGACGACGGCTTCGAGGACATCGCCGGCTTCAGGCCGTCGGAGGACCCGCACGGCTTCGGGTTCCAGTTCTTCATCGGCCGCCGCAACGAGCGGCTCCCGACCATCTTCCCGAACCAGCCGCCGACCGTCACGCTCTCGGCCTCTTCGAGCCGCGTGGTGCTCCCCGCGGAGTGTGCCACGACCGAAGAGCCTTGCGCGGGCTGCACGCCGACCGCATCGACCGTAAGTCTCTCTGCCTCGGCGACTGACCCGGACGGCGACACACTGCTCTACACCTACACGACCACCGGCGGCCGCATCACGGGCGACGGCCCGAACGCCACGCTCGACCTGACGGGTGTGGCGCCCGGCACCTACACCGTGACGGTCGAGGTTGACGACGGCTGCGGCTGCATCGCCTTCAACTCGACGACCGTGACGGTCGAGCGCTGCACCTGCTGCCCGAAGCCGCCGGACTGTCCAGAGGTTGACGTGAGCTGCCCGGCCGACCCGGTCGCTCCCGGCTCGCCGATAACGTTCACTGCCACTGTGAGGGGCGGCGACCCGAACGTTACGCCGACCTTCAACTGGACGGTCTCGGCCGGCACGATCAGCAGCGGCCAGGGTACGAGCTCGATCACGGTTGACACGACGGGCCTGCCCGGCAACTCGTCGGTCACGGCGACCGTGGACGTGGGCGGCTACCCGCGCAACTGCCCGACCTCGGATAGCTGCACGACTCCGATCCGCGAAATCCGCAGGGCTCGCAAGATCGACGAGTACGGCAACATCCGGTTCAACGACGAGAAGGCGCGTCTCGACAACTTCGCAATCGAGTTGCAGAACGACCCGACTTCTCAGGGCTACCTGGTGTGCTACGGCGGCCGCCGCGGCCGCGAGGGCGAGGCGCAGCGCCGCTGCGACCGCGCCAAGGACTACCTCGTCAACACGCGCGGCATTGACGCCGGGCGCATAGTGACCGTGGACGGCGGCTTCCGCGAAGACCTGACGGTCGAGCTCTGGCTCGTCCCGTCCGGCGCGGAGCCCCCGACGGCCAGCCCGACCGTTGACCCGAGCGAGGTGCAGCCCACACGGGCTCCCGCGCGCCGTCGCGGCCGCCGTCGCGGCCGGGACGACGACGAGGAGTAAACCCTAAAACCACTACGGCGGGCCGCGCTTCGCGGCACGGCCCGCCGTACTAAAGACGCGGGCGGCGCTCTCCGAAAGGGAATCGCCGCCCGCTCCGCTTTCCCCCGACGCCCGAAATCCCTTTAAAATACAACTGGCTTCGGAGGCTGCGGCATCAAAACGCGGTCGAAAACTGGGCGCCGGAGCGCGCGAGGGCGGGCTCGGGGGCGCGAAAATGTGATATAGATATTGGCCCGTGCGGCGCGCTCGCCGGCCGCAGGTCTTAAAACTCCCGACAGCTCAAGTGGTGTTGCCGATGACGAATCCTTTTATGAAGACACTGTCCCCCCTGCTTTTAACCCTGGCGCTGCTGCTCTCTTTCGCCGCCCCGCGCGGGGCGGCGGCCCGCGACGACGCCGACTCTGCCGGCCAGCGCGTCATGAACTGGGACGTGACGGGCCCGATGGGCGGCGATGTGCGCTCGCTCGTCATAGACCCGCAAGACCCCAACCGCCTCTACTTCGGCACTATTGACGGGCAGATCTACACCTCGTCTGACGGTGGCGCGAGCTGGTCGCGCCTCGGCGGCTTCAACCGCCCCGGCCTCCTCATAGACAACCTAATCGTTGACCCGGAGAACTCCCGGGTCATCTACGCTGCCGCGCACCGCCACAAGGAGCCGGGCGGCTTCTTCAAGACGACCGACGGCGGTCAGACGTGGCGCGAGTCCGAGCAGCTCAAGGGCGAGGCCATCCACTCCCTGACGCAGTCCTCGAAAGACCCGGACATGCTGCTGGCCGGCACCAACCGCGGCATCTTCCGCTCCGAGAACGGCGGCGACACGTGGGAGCACCTCGACACTTCCTCGACGCCGGGCCTCATCAACGTCGAGTCGCTCGCCGTTGACCCGCGCGACTCCGACGTGATTTACGCCGGCACGTGGTATCTGCCGTACAAGACCACCGACGGCGGCCGCACGTGGGGCATCACCAAGACCGGCATCATTGACGACTCAGACATCTTCGCCATAGAGATTGACGAGCGGAACCCCGACCACGTCATCATGTCGGCGTGCAGCGGCATCTACGAGACGCGCAACGCCGGCGCTCAATGGCGCAAGGTCAACGGCATCCCGTCGCAGTCGCGCCGCACGCGCGCCATACTCCAGAACCCTGCGAAGCCGGAGATAATCTACGCCGGCACGACCGAGGGCTTCTGGCTCTCGACGAACGGCGGTAACGACTGGAAGGTGACCACGAACCGCCAGAGCTTCGAGGTCAACGCCATCGCCGTCCACCCGAAGAACCCGGACGTGGTTTACATCGGCACGAACAACTACGGCGTGATGGTCTCGCGCGACGGCGGGCGCAACTTCGCGCCGTCGAACGACGGCTACTCGGGCCGCCGCGCCTACTCGATACTGCCCGACCGCGAGCAGCCCAACCGCATCTACGCGACCACGATAAACACCGCGACCGGCGGCGGCTACTTCTACGTCAGTAACGACGGCGGCGTGACCTGGGCCCTCTCGGCGCGCAACATGCCGAACCGCCTCATTGCCTACTCCATCCTCCAAGACCCGGAGGACGCCAACGTCATTTATCTGGGCACGAACTACGGCCTGTACCGCTCGGCCGACCGCGGCGCGAGCTGGGCGCCCGTGACGGCGCCGAAGCCCAAGCCCAAGAAGGCGCCGGCGCGCCGCGCGGCTCGGCGCGGCCCCGCGGGGGCTTCGGCGGCGGAGGCGCAGCAGGAGCCCGCGGCTGAGACGGCCGTAGCCACGCCCGCGGCCAAGCCCAAGCCTAACGACACGGTCAAGCGCGCGCAGGAGGCTTTGAACGTCGCCGGCTTCGAGGTCGGGAAGCCGGACGGCGTCGCCGGCACGCGCACCGTGGCGGCGCTCAGGAAGTTCCAGGCCGCGAAGGGCGTCCCCGTCTCGGGCAAGCTCGATGCGCCTACGCTCGTCGCGCTCGGCCTCGCGGGCGGCATGCAGGAGGCGGGCGCGATGGCCGACGCTTTACAGACGGCGCCGCTCTACCTGACCGACACGATAAACGCGCTGGCCCACACCTACGACGCCGAGGGGCGCCACGGCATGCTCGCCGCGACCAACGCCGGCCTGTTCCGCACCTCCGACCCGTCGAAGGGCTGGGAGCGCGTCCCCTACGGGCTGAACTTCGACGCGCGCACGCTCTGCGTCGCGACCGCCGAGCAGGAGCCCGACACCGTCTTCGTCGGCACCTCCAACTCGGGCGTGCTCGTCACGCGCGACGGCGGCAAGAGCTGGGAGCAGGCGCGCGGCATCCCTACGGACGCGCCCGTCAACGTCATCGAGCGCGACGCCAAGCGCCCCGAGCGCGTTTACGTCGGCACGACGCAGACGCTCTACGTCTCGCACGACGGCGGCCGGCGCTGGCTGCGCCGCGGCGGGAACCTGCCGCTGGGCAGCTTCACGAGCGTGCTGATTAACCCTGACAACCCGGACGAGGTCTTCGTCGGCAACGCCTACGAGCGGGGCGGGCGCGTCTTTAGCACGGCCGAAGGCGGCGGCGTCTTCCGCTCGACAGACGCCGGCATGAACTGGCAGCGGCTCGACCCGCCGCTCCCGAGCCGCCGCGTCTGGGCGCTCGCCTTCGACCCCAGCGACACGACGAAAATCTTCGTGGGCTCCCACTCGGCCGGCGTCTATGTCGCGCGCCGCGGCTCGGACTCCGCCGCGAGCCAGTAAAGAAAAGGGGCTGGGGTTCTGGAGACTAGAGGCTGGTAAAACACTTTCTAACTAGCCTCTAGCTCCAGACCCTGGCCCCTTTCCACGTTCCAGCCTTGACACACCGTCTCCGGCCTGTGTAAATTGCCTTCCTACCTGGCAGAATAGCCGGTGATTGGCGGGTCACGCGGGTGATCCACGGGCACGAGGAAGAACTGTTTTCGGTCGCCTCTTAACCTACGGGCCTTCTTGAGAGGCCCGGCATCCCCCGCCTCAAATCCTCCGTTTTCGTCAATCACCCAAAGCTACTCTCACCAGCAGACGTCAACGCCCGTTAGCGCCGACAGCCGGTCGTCGAGACCCTTCGCGCCGAGCGTTGAACGTTTGCTGCCGGGCGGCGGAATCAAACCAGCAGGAGCCCTACAGGAGTTCATGTCCACCGAAGATAACAGGCCGACGACTAGCGGCGACGAAAGCACCAACGAACAACCGGCGCAAGCCCCGGCGGCGAGCGACACAGCGCCCGCGGGCGACGCCCCGGCCACGACCGCCGACGCGCCGGCCGCGGCAAGCGCCGCGGCTGCGGGCGCGGGCGCTCAACCCGCGGCGCAGGAGCAGGAGCAGGTCCCGGCGGCGGCTTCGGCCTCCGACGACGAAGACGACGATGACGGGCGCGGCTCACGCGGTAGCGGCGGCGGCGGCGACTTCGACTTCGGCGCCATGCTCGACCAGTACGAGCAGGAGCAGGCGCAGTACCAGGAAGGCTCCGTAGTGCGCGGCACGGTCGTTGGCGTCACCGAGCGCTCAGTCGTCATAGACTTCGGCTTCAAGTCCGAGGGCGCCGTCCCCGTCGAGGAGTTCATGGAGGGCGACCAACTCACCGTCAAGCGCGGCGACGAGGTCGAGGTGCTCATCAAGAGCATGGAGTCGCAGGAGGGCGTCCCCGTGCTCTCGCGCGCCGACGCCGTGCGCATGCGCGCCTGGGACGAGCTCGAGAAGGCTTACCGCGACGGCACGCCCGTCAAGGGGCGCATCACCGAGCGCGTCAAGGGCGGCCTGAGAGTTGACGTTGACGGCGTCGCCGCCTTCCTCCCGGGCTCGCAGGTGGACGTGCGGCCCGTGCGCAATCTCGAGGCCCTGCGCAACCAGGAGATCGAGGCGAAGGTCATTAAGCTCAACCGCAAGCGCTCGAACGTCGTGCTCTCTCGCAAAGCGATACTCGACGAGGCGAACGACTCGCGCAAGGGCGAGACGCTCGACAACCTCGAAGAGGGCATCATTGTCGAGGGCCAGATAAAGAACCTGACGGACTACGGCGCCTTCGTTGACCTCGGCGGAATTGACGGCCTCCTGCACGTGACCGACATGTCGTGGGGGCGCCTCCAGAACCCGGCCGAGATGTTCAAGGTCGGCGAGACCGTGCAGGTCAAGGTCTTGAAGTTCGACCGCGAGCGCGAGCGCGTCTCGCTCGGCTTCAAGCAGCTCCTGCCCGACCCGTGGGAGTCGGTCGAGGAGCGCTACCCGCAGCGCATGCGCATGGAGGGCAAGATCGCCTCCGTCACAGACTACGGCGCCTTCATCGAGCTCGAGCCGGGCGTCGAGGGTCTCGTCCACGTCTCCGAGATGACATGGTCGAAGCGCATGAAGCACCCCTCGAAGATCGTCAACGTCGGCGAGACGGTCAACGTCGAAGTCCTGGGCGTTGACCCGAAGAACCGGCGCATAAGCCTCGGCATGAAGCAGACGCAGCCGAACCCGTGGGAGACCCTGCCCGAGCGCTTCCACATCGGCGACCGCGTGCGCGGCCGCGTCCGCAACCTGACCGACTTCGGCGCCTTCGTCGAGGTCGAGGACGGCGTGGACGGCCTAGTTCACGTCTCCGACATCTCCTGGAACAAGCGCATCAAGCACCCCGGCGAGGTTCTGAAGAAGGGGCAGGAGATAGAGGCGGTCATCACGAACATAGACGTTGAGAACCGCCGCCTCTCGCTCTCGATAAAGGACACGGAGCCGAGCGCCTGGGACAAGTTCATAAACGAGCACCAGCCGGGCGACATCGTGCGGGGCCGGGTGACGCGCTTCGCCAACTTCGGCGCCTTCGTCGAGCTGGCCGAGGGGCTCGAAGGCTTGTGCCACGTCTCGGAGCTTTCCGACGAGCGCGTCGAGAAGCCGGAGGACGCAGCGCAGATAGGGCAGGAGATGGACTTCCGCATCCTGCGCATCGAGCCGGAGTCGAAGAAGATCGGGCTCTCGGCGCGCGCCGCCAAGCACGACGAGCCGGTCGCTGACGTGAAGAGCTACACGACCGACGCCGGCGGCGGCATGGCCTCTCTGGGCGAGCTCGCCGACTTCTTCAACAAGCGCTCCGGCGGCGGTGGCGGCTCCGAGGGGGAAGGCGACAACCGCTAGTCGGGACTGTTCGGCAAATAAAAGCCCCGCGTTGAGTCTCGCGATTCAGCGCGGGGCTTTCTTCGTCAGGGGCGCGCCCCCGCCTGAGGCCGGCTAAATCGTTGGCTGCACGGACGTTTTGCCCTTGATACGCGCTCGCGGTTTCTGCTAAGTTACTGCCCGGCCCGCAAAGCCCCCGTACACGTTTGCCCGCACCGGAGTTTCGGCGCAACCCTTTCGAGGAAAGCCTCTAACAGGTGGTCAACACGATGACGAAAGCAGAACTGGTCGAGGACGTGGCGCGCGCCGCCGAGCTGACGAAGAAGGACGCCGAGCGCCTCGTCGAGATCGTCTTCGAGAGCATCATCGAGACGCTAAACCACGGCGAGAAGATAGAGCTGCGCGGCTTCGGCAGTTTCCGCGTGCGCGAGCGCGGCGCGCGCCGCGGCCGCAACCCGAAGACCGGCGCGCCCGTTGACATCCCGGCCAAGCGCGTCCCCTACTTCAAGCCCGGCAAGGAGTTGAAGGAGCTTATTAACGAAGAGCCGGGCGGCCCTTCAGAAGAGCCTGCGCCCGCGGGCTTCGGTGCGGCCGGGGACGAGGAGGCCGGCGGCGGGCAGACGCCGCCGCTGATGTAGCCGGCGCGACGCCGCGAGTACAAGGGGGAGGCGAAGGTTGGACAGGCTCTACACACCGTGGCGTTACGACTACATCAAGGGGGCGAGCGGCGAGAAGACCGGCCACGGGCCTGACTGCGTCCTATGCTCCATACAGGCGCGCGGCGACGACGAGCAGTCCTTCATAATCCACCGCGCGCCCCGCAACTACGTCGTCCTCAACATCTACCCCTACACGACCGGCCACCTGATGATCGTCCCTTACGAGCACACGGCCGACTTCTCGGGCCTGGCTAAAGAGACTTCAGACGAGCTGATGGACTTGGCGAAGCGCGCGCAGGCCGTGCTGCAAGAGACTTACCGCCCTCACGGCTTCAACCTCGGCATCAACCTCGGCCGCGCGGCCGGCGCGGGCGTCACGGATCACCTGCACCTGCACGTGCTGCCGCGCTGGTCGGGCGATGCCAACTTCATGACGACCGTCGGCGAGACGCGCGTCATCCCCGAAGACCTCCGCCTGACCTTCGACAAACTCCGCGGCCGCTTCTGAAAGCCTGAACTTTTTCGCAACGTGAGGGCCTGCTACTTGGGCGGGAGCTTCGCCCGGACGGCCTTAGCCCGCTCGAACATGGCGGCCGCCTCGGCCTCTCGCCCCGTCTTCCTGAGCAGCAGCGAGTAGTTCTCCATCGCCGCCGCCGTCTCCGGCTTGTCGAGCCAGCCCGAAGCCTCGTAGGCGCGGACGGCGCGGGCGTAGAGCGGCTCGGCTTTGTCGAATTCGTCCTGTATGGCGTAGAGGGTCGCCAGCCGGCTCACGGCGTCGGCGACGGGCGGCGCGTCGGCGCCGAACTCGGCTTCGAGGGCCGCGATGGCCTTCAGGTAGAGCGGCTCGGCCTCGGCGTGCCTCCTCTGTTTGATGTACAGGATAGCCAGCCTGCCGTATGACTCGGCGAGCTTGGCCTGAGCGCGCGTGGTCGCCTGCGCGAGGAACTTCATGAAGTCCTCGTTGCTCTTCGGCTTCTCCTTCACCCGCGCGGCCTCTTCGCGCAGCGCGACGGCGCGCTTGAAGAGCGGCTCTGCCTCCGCGTACTTCTCACCGGCCGAGAAGACCTCGCCGGCCTTCTCCAGCACGCTCACCTGCGTCTCGGTGCTGTAGAACTCCTCCTCGGAGTCTTTCGGCTTCGAGCCCTTGACGGCCCTGTCGAGCGCCTCGAGCGCGCGGGCGGCCGTCTCTTCCGACTCGGCCTGCTTGGCCTGACGGCTCAGCGACTCCGCGAGCTTAATGAGCGCCGCGGCCGAGCGCGGGTCTTTCGACTTAAACTTCTCGGCGGCCTTGACGGCCCCGCGGTAGGCAGTCTCGGCCTCGGCGTAGCGCCGCCCGGCCATCGCCGCGTCGCCCGCCTTTATGCCCGACTCCCACGCGCCGTCCTGAGCCAAAGCGGCGGGGGCGCCCAGGGACAAAAACATGAGAGCGGCGAGCAGCGTTGCTTTCATCATCGCCTTACCTCTTGTGCTTACCGGCGATAGCCTCATCCTCAACCTCGCCGCCCTTACTGATCGGCACTTCGGCCGGGCGGCTGTAGGAGACGCCGCGCTCCTCGCTGTCTATCTCGGGCAGCGGGAGCGGTGCCTGCGACGGGTCGGGCGAGGGCGGGTTGAAGCCGGGGTAGTCTATGCGCGCGTGGTAGATGGCCGTAAGCGACGCGGTTATGGACTCGCGCACGCGCGTCAGCTCGCGCAGAGAGAGGTCGCACTCGTCGAGCTGCCCGTCGCTCACGATGGCGTCGAAGATTTTGTTGACGATGGTGCGAATGTTATCGGGGTCGGGGCGAGCGAGCGAGCGCGCGGCCGCCTCGCAAGAGTCGGCGAGCATCATCACGGCCGCCTCCTTGAACTGGGGCTTCGGGCCGGGGTAGCGGAACTCGTCCTCGTTGACGGCCTCGCCCTCGGTCGCCTCGGCCTGCGCCTTCCGCAGGAAGTAGTGGAGCGTGCGCGTGCCGTGGTGCTGCGGTATGAAGTCGGCTATCTGCCTCGGCAGCCCTATCTCGCGCGCGAGCTTCAGGCCGTAAGTCACGTGCGACGTGATGATGCGCGCGCTCTGGCGCGGGCGCAGGCGGTCGTGTGGGTTGTGGCCCCTCTGGTTCTCGACGAAGTGGTCGGGCGCGCCGAGCTTTCCGATGTCGTGGTAGAGCGCGCCTATGCGCGCGAGCAAGGGGTTGGCCCCGATGGCGCGGCAAGCCTCCTCGGCGAGCTGGCCGACGGCGTGAGAGTGCTGGTTCGTCCCAGGCGCGCGCAGGGCGAGCTGGCCGAGCACGGGCAGGTCTGCGTTAGAGAGTTCGAGCAGCCGCACGTCAGTCAGAATGCCGAAGGCCGACTCGCCCGCCGGCATCAGCCCCGCCGTGAATATCGCCGTGAGCAGCCCGCCGGCCAGCCCGCACGCCGCGGCGAGCAGTAGGGCGTTCAGGGTCAGGGGCTTCTGCGAGGCGAGCATGACGGCGACGGCCGAGGCGACGTTGACGGCCCCGACCCACAGGCCCGCCTTCGTCACCGACTGGCGCTCGCGGTAGCGCCCGATGCCGTAGATCGCGGCCGACGAGGAGACGAGCGCGAAGCACGAGGTCAGAATCCCGTTCGGCGCGAGCAGCCCGGCGAAGACGGCCGTGAGCACCGCCGTTATGAGCGCCAACTGCGTGTCAACGAGGAGCGTGACCAGGAGCGCGGCTGCGGCGAAGGGGATCGCGAACGTCCAGAGGCTCGCATCGTTCGTCGGCGCGTGCGTGGAGCGGGCGGCTATACTTTCGGCCACGGCGAAGCTGACGCGCATGAGGGCGAGCTGCGCGAGCACCGAGAGCGCGACGAGCGCGAAGCCGCGCGCCGCCGAGAGCGGCAGCGCCGCGATGGTGCTCCGGTACTCCGTGAAGCGCCACGCGCCGAAGTAGAGTGCGCAGACGAAGAGGAAGACGCCGATAAAGAGCTGCGGCAGCCGCTCAGTGTGGCTGTAGCGGCGCATGGCGGCGAACTGCCCGAGCATCTGCTCCGTCACGGTGTCGCCCTCGCGCGCAATCGTCTGGTTGCGCTTGAGGACGACGAGCGCCGGGGCGACGGCGGCGACGGCGCGGTCTCGCGCCTCGCGCGTCATGTCGGGCTCGTAGGTGACGGTCGGCCGCATCAGCGGGAGCATGGCCGACGCCAGAAGCTCGCGCTCCGAGGGGCGCCAGCCCGCGAGCTCCGAGACGCGGCCGCGCAAACTCTCGCGCGCCGCCGAGAGCGAGACGAAGCGCGTCTGCGTAGTGTTGACCACGGACTGCTCGCCTCCGCGCGCCGCGACGACGCTGACTTCGGGGCGGACGTGCTGAGAGTCGCGCTCGTGATAGACGTAGCCGCCGCCGGCCTCGCGCATCATGCGGGTCAGGCTTTCGAGCGCGGCCGGGTCGAAGCGGTGCGCGACGACGGCGCGCGCGATGGCGGCGCGGTCGTCGCCCGTGCCGGGCCAGACGGGCTCGGCCCGCTCGGTTTGTCCGCCGTTCGCGTTCGTCTGCGCGCCGTTGCTGTTGGCGCCCGACTGCCTAAGCTCGGACTGCTGGCGCAGCCCGTTCCAGGCGGTGCGGAAGCTCTGCACGGCCAGCTCGGTCTGCGAGGGGTCGAAGCGCCAGACGGGCGGGGTCGCGGCGCGCGCATCCTCGCGCCGCCGCTCGGTCGCGCGCGCGTCCTCAGTCGAGATGTCGGCGGGCGCGACTACGTCGGCCGTCACAACGTCTCCGACCTGGTAAGTCTCGGCCGAGGGGAGCGCGGGGCGCGTGCGCGCGAGCAGGAGCGTGCTGAGGAGCGCGAGCGCGAGGAAGCAGAGTATGAAGCGCGTCGTCGGGCG
Organism: Pyrinomonadaceae bacterium; assembly: GCA_035627975.1. Lineage (GTDB taxonomy): Bacteria > Acidobacteriota > Blastocatellia > Pyrinomonadales > Pyrinomonadaceae > QHXN01. The sequence goes on from DASPKR010000044.1 coordinate 16,374, forward strand.
GAGCCAGTAGAGGGGCCGCGCGACGGCGCGCGTAAGGCGTTTGCGCGCTTCGGTGAAGGGGCTCGTTAAGCGGGGGCGTCGTGTCTGTCTCTTCATCGTTGATGAGGGCCGTCGCGCCCTTCAGCGCGCGACGGCCTCGGCCTCGTGCTCCGCGCCGTCGCCGCCCGTGCGGGCCGCGCGCCTGCCCTGGGAAGTCAGGTCCCGCGCGAGAATCTCGCCGGCCCGTTCGAGCACCGGCCGGAGCGAGCCCGCGTCAAGCGCGGAGACGGCGAAGCTCTCTCTCGCCCCGGCCTGCGACGCCTGCCGCATTATCGCCTCCATGTCCTCGGGGGCGACGAGGTCGGACTTGTTGAAGACGACGAGGCGGGGAATGTCTGTGTGGCCGAGGTCGGAGAGAATCCTCTCGACAGACTCGATCTGCTGCTGCCAGCGCGGGTTCGAGGCGTCAACGAGGTGGATGAGAAGGTCGCTGTCCGAAATCTCTTCGAGCGTGGCGCGGAAGGCCGCGATGAGGTCGGGCGGCAGGTCGCGTATGAAGCCGACCGTGTCGTTGACTATCACCTCCTGCTCGCGCGGCAGGCGAAGTCGGCGCGAGGTCGGGTCAAGAGTCGCGAACATGCGCTGCTCGGCGAGCACCTCGCTCGAAGTCAGCGTGTTGAGGAGCGTTGACTTGCCCGCGTTCGTGTAGCCGACGATGGAGATGACGGGAAGCTCGCGCCGCGCGCGACCCTTTCGCCGCTCCTGACGGCGCATGCGCTGCCGCTCGATCTCCTTTTCGAGACGGTTGATGCGGTCGCGCACGCGGCGGCGGTCGGTCTCGAGCTTCGTCTCGCCGGGGCCGCGCCCCCCGATGCCGCCCGCCAGTCGAGAGAAGGCCGAGTCGTGGCCGGCAATCAGGCGCGGCAGCATGTATCGGAGCTGCGCGAGCTCCACCTGAATCTTGCCCTCGCTCGTCTGCGCGCGCTGCGCGAATATGTCGAGTATGAGCTGCGCGCGGTCTATGACTTTCAGGTCGGTCGCCTCGGAGATGGCGCGAACCTGCGCGGGGCTTAGCTCCCGGTCGAAGACGATGAGGTCTGCGCCGAGGCGGAGGGCGCGCACCAGAAGCTCGTCGAGCTTGCCCTTGCCGAGCACGGTGCGCGGGTCGAGGCTCGCGCGCCGCTGGATTATCTCGGCAAGGACGACGATGCCGGCCGAGGCGGCAAGCTCGCGAAGCTCGGCCATAGACTCTTCGGCCTCGGACATCGGGCCCGTAGGGACGCCGACGAGGATGGCGCGGTCGCGCGCCGAGGCGCGGCGGCCGGCGCGGCGGTTGCGCGCCATCTCCTCTTCGAGAGAGTTG
>DASPKR010000045.1:0-2341 GCA_035627975.1 Pyrinomonadaceae bacterium
CATGTACTCCCAGCCCTGCTCGAAGACCTCTAACTTCTCGCGCGCGAAGTCAACGTCCATCTCGGCCGTGACCGCGAGCGTGCGCGCGGGCGTGCGCGGGTCGAGGGGCGCGACCTGTATGCGGCGGTTTTCGAGGTAGAAAACCTCCCGGCTGTCGGGCGAGAAGTGCGCGAAGCTCTTGAAGCCGGGCGTCGAGGTGAGCTGGCGCGCCACCGCTGGCTCGCGCGCCAGCTCGTCGAGCGGATAGACGTAAAGGTTAGTCTGCCCGACGGCGCCGGCTATCATCAGCGCCCACTTCCCGTCCGGGCTTATCGTCTGGTAGAGCACGTCCACGCCGACGGGCAGAAGGCTCAGCCGACGCCTTATCCCTTCCAGCACGATCTCGGTCTGCTTCTTCGCCGCGTCGGCCTTCTGCGCCTCCGGCGTGGGCGACGGGGACGGTGTGGGAGACGTCGAGGGAGTCGGGGAAGGGGTCGGGGAAGGAGTCGGCGCGCTCGGCGGCGCCTCGCGCGGCGGGACGGGCGACTGCGGCTGGTTCTCCTGCTTCCTGAGCGTCGGCGACACGGACTTGGGCGTTTCTTCCTTGAAGAGGTCGCGGAACTGGTCTTCGCGGAAGCGCGGCGTGCGCGGCACGAGGTCAACGCGCGCGAGCTGGCCCGCCTCAGTGCGCTGCCCCGTGTCGAAGAGTATGAAGGTTCCGTCCGGCGACCACGAGACGGTGTTGCTGCCGGCGTTCGCTAGGAAGCTGACGGGCTGCGGCTTCCCTTCGCCCTCGACGGGCGCGACGAAGACGTTGCGGAAGAGCTTCGCGCCGACGGGCATGTACGCGATCCAGCGGCTGTCGGGCGACCAGACGAACGGGCGGTCTGAGTTGAGCGGCGGGCGCTCCAAATCGCTGGTCGCAACTAACCTCTCCTGCTTCGTCTCCATGTTGAGCGCGCGAAGCTCGCGCCCGCCGCGCTCGAAGGCGAGCCACTTGCCGTCGGGCGAGAAGCGCGGCGTGGCGTCGCCATGCGAGCCCGCCGTCAACTGCGTCTCCGTGTTGGTAGCGAAGTCGTAAAGGAAAATTTGGCCCGAGCCGTTGCGCTCCGAGACGTATGCGAGCCTGCGGCTGTCCGGCGCCCATGCGGGCTGCGACTCAATCCCCGAAGTCGTCGTCACGCGCGTCGCGTCGCCGCCGTCCGAGGCCGAGGCGGCGAAGACTTCGCCCCGCGTCACGAACGCGACCTTCTTTCCGTCCGGCGAGAGCGCAAGCTCCTGAAACTGGTCGTTCACGCGCAGCCGCTCGACGGCGGGGCCGGCCGGCGAGCCGCGCCGGGTGATGCGAACCTGCTCGGCGCGGCCTGACTCCGTGTCGAGCTTCCACACGCCGAAGTCACGCTCGAAGACTATCAGCCGTCCGTCGCGCGAGATGCTCGGTCAGAGCACGCGCCCGTCGTTGAAGCGCGTGACCTGCCGGGCCTCACCGCCCGCCGCCGCGACCTTCCAGACATTCTCCGCGCCGCCGCGGTCGGACATGAAGAAGACTGTGCGGCCGTCGCCCGCCCACATCGGCCACGACTGCTTGGCGCCGCCCTCGGTCAGCCGCTCGTAGCGGGCGGTCGAGTGGCCGCGCATCACCCAGATTTCCGACTCGTCCAAATGGCTGTGACCTCTACGCCACCAGTGAAGGTAGCCGCGCCCGACGAAGGCGAGGTCTGCGCCGTCGGGCGAGGGCGCCGCGCCCGACTCGTTCGCGTAACGGTCGGCGCTCACGGGCATAGGCGTCCCGCCGTCGGCGGCGACGCGGAAGATGTCGTTGCTGGCGGAGATGTCGCGCGAGGTCGAGGAGAAGTAGAGCCAGCGGCCGTCGGGCGACCAGGCGTCGAGCTGGTCGAAGCCGTCGTCGAACGTCAGGCGCCGCGTGTCCCCCGACTCGAAGTCGAGGACGTAGAGGTCGCCGTTCCCTGTTCGGGCGGAGGTGAAGGCGAGTCGGCGGCCGTCGGGCGAGTAGAGCGGGCGGTACTCGGTCGCCGGGTGCGAGACGAGCAGGCGCGCCTCGCCGCCCGCCGAGGGAACAGTCCAGATGTCGCCGCCCGAGACGAAGGCTATCTCCGAGCGGTCGGGCGAGACGGCCGGCTCGTAAAAGTATGCCCGCGCTTCCGTCCTCTGGCCCGCGCCGCCCTGCGCCCTCGGCGCGGCCGCGCCCTGCCACATAATCGCCGCCGCCAGAGCACACGCCCACATTTTTCTTAACGCCATCCGGCCTCCGAAGATTCTCCGAGCTGGAAGTTGATGAGAGCAGTCGTGGCTTCAACTATAACAGACGCGCAGGCGCACGCGCTCGGCAAACTTTCAGGCG
>DASPKR010000046.1:0-3227 GCA_035627975.1 Pyrinomonadaceae bacterium
TTTTTTTGAAACCTTGCGTTGACCCGCTCCGTATTCGGGTGTACTGTATTAGTGAGCTAGTACAGTGAGGTGGTTGAGGCGAGCGTGTTCATAACGATTGACCCGTCGAACGGGCTGCCGATCTACATGCAGATCGTCAGCCAGATTAAGACGAGCATAGCGCTGGGGCGGCTGGCGCCGGAAGACCCGCTGCCCTCGGTGCGTCAGCTTGCGCTCGACCTGACCGTCAACCCGAACACGGTCGCCCGCGCATACCTCGAGCTCGAGTTCGAGGGGATCATCTACAAGCGGCAGGGCCACGGGACTTTCGTTTCGAGCCACGGCGTCGAGATGTCGAAGAACGAGCGCCGGAAGGTCTTGAGCGAGCTGGTCGAGAAGGCTCTGGTCGAGGGCGTCAACCTCGGCCTCGGGGAAGAGGAGCTGCGCGAGACGTTCGAGCGCGTGCTCGAAAGGATAATCCAGTCGCGGCAGGCCGAGACGGTCGGCAGGTGATTCCGAGGCTTTCGGCTGAAGATAATTATGAGCGCTAACGACAACTTTGAATTCGGCGAAAACGCCATCGAGACGGAGAATCTCGGCCGGAAGTTCGGCAACTTCGAGGCGGTGCGCGGCGTCAACATGAAAGTCCAGAGGGGTACGGTCTTCGGTCTCCTCGGCATCAACGGGGCGGGCAAGTCAACCATCATCAAGATGATCATCGGCCACCTCCGGCCGACGACCGGCGGCGTGCGGGTGCTGGGCCGCGCGCTCGAAGACGACCTAGTTGAGATACGCAAGCGCGTCGCTTACGTCTCCGAGAACCGTTACCTCTACGAGTGGATGACTGTCGCCGAGAGCATCAAGTTCACGCGCGCCTTCCACTCGACGTGGGACGACGAGAAGGCGGCCCAACTCCTGAAGCGCTTCAGCCTCCCGCCGGACAAAAAAATCAAGCAGCTCTCGCGCGGCAACCGCGCGCGCGTGTGCCTGCTCCTGGCGCTCTCGTTCAACCCGGAGCTTATCATCTTGGACGAGCCGACTTCGGGGCTCGACCCCATCGTGCGGCGGGACTTCATCGAGAACATCGTGGCGGAAATCAGCGAGGAGGGGAAGACCGTCCTCTTCTCGTCGCACATCGTCGAGGAGGTCGAGCGCGTCGCCGATTACGTCGGCATCATCAACGACGGCGAACTGCTTTTGACCTCCTCGATTGACGACATCAAGGCTTCGTACAAGCGCGTGCGCTACGCGACTAACGGGACGCGGCCGGAGCTGGCCGGGGTGCCGGGCATCCTCGGCGTCGAGAACGGGCGGCACGAGCAGGTCTTGACCGTGAAGGGCTGGGGCGACGAGACCCTGCGCGCCCTGGGCCTGCGCGGCGTGAGCGAGCCGGAGGTCTTGCCGGTCTCGCTCGAAGAGATTTTCGTGAGCACCGTCCGCGCGGAGCGGGAGCGGAGGGCGAACCAGTGAACCGTGAGATGATTAAGGCGACGCTCTGGAAGGAGTGGCGCGAGACGCGCTGGAAGTGGCTCGCCTTCGCCGTGGCCTTCCACCTCCCGCTCTTCGTCGCTGGGCTCGCCATCACCTTGGAGGAGAGCGTGCAGTTCGACCTTCATGCGATGAGCGACGCGATTGCGGGACACGTCCTGGAGGTCGCGCTGGTGGCGCAGTCGGTCTTCCTGATCACGGCGGGGCTCTTCCTGCTCGCCTTCTTCGCCGTCGGCTCGGTCGGGGCGGAGCTGGACAACCGGAGCATCTTCTTCCTGTTCGAGAGGCCCGTCCGCCGGGGCCACATCCTGCTCATCAAGTACCTGCTCGGCGCGGTACAGACAATGACGTGCGTCGGGCTTTCGATCCTCTCGACGCTCGCGCTCGTTTACGCCGTGCTGGTCGCCGGCTCGACCCACGTGACCCTCGAAGGCTCGTGGGGCTCTTTCACGAACGTCGTCGCCAACGGGACGCGCGGCACGGTGTGGACGATGATCATCGGCCTGATGGTTTACTCGGCGACGTTCCTCTTCTCGGTGCTCTTCGAGAAGTGGTGGATCGCGGTCATCGCAGGGGCCGTCTCGCTCGTCGGGATGTTCTACTACTTCGGCGGGAACCTCTTCGACTTGATCATCAGCGCCGCGACGCGCGGCCAAGACGGCGACATTGACCTCTCGCTCTACGGGCGGCTCGACCCCGTGCCCATCCTTGTCATGCTCATGGTCTCGACGGGGCTCTACTTCGCCGCGCAGTACGTCTTCGCGCGGAAGGAGATGAAGTAAAGGGCCGCGCTCGTCGGCCGCGGCTTTCGGAAATTTTACCCTCGCACGTTTTCATCAATCGGAGGTGTGGTGTGAATAGACTGATGCGCAAACCATTTTTGTTCGGCGGGGCGGCGGCCGTGCTGCTGCTCGTCGCGGTCGCGTGGATGTTCGCGAGACCCTCGGCGGCCGAAGCGCCGCGGCTCGAAAGGCTCCTGCCCGCGGAGACGGTCGGCTTCGTGCAGGTCAACAACCTCCGCGAGCAGGCCCTGAAGGTCATTGAGTCGGACGCGTGGCGCGAGCTTTCGAAGGAGAACCAGGCGGCCAGCTCGCTCTTTATGATGACGGCGAACCACGCGGGCGCGCTCGACGCTAGCTACGCGCTGGCGCTCGTCGGGATGGGCGCGGCGGCGGGCGACCGTAAGCCGCAGCCGCAGTTCGTGCTCGTCGCCGAGTTCGGGAGCTGGGACTCGCGCCGCACCTTCGACAGCCGCGTGCTGCGTTCCCTTCGCGAGTCTTCTAAGAAGGGCGTGAGCATCAGGGAGGAGGAGTACGGGGACGCGACCATCCACGTCGTCACCTCTGACGGGCGCGAAGACGTGACCTTCGTGCGGAAGGACCGGACGCTCTACCTCTCGAACTCCGCGGACGCGCTCAAGAAGGTCTTGGACGTGCGCGCGGGGAAGGCGAAGTCGCTTGAGACGAGCGAGACTTTCGCGCGGGCGCGCTCGCGCTCCTCGGCCGACGACGGGATGTTCGGCTACCTGGACGGCGCGGCTTTGACGCGGCTGATTGAAAGCGGCCCTTCGTCCGAAGAAAACGCGGGCGTGGCGCCCTTCCGCCAGCTCTTCCACGGCGCGGGCGCAAGCTCCGTCCAGGCAGCCTCCTTCACGAGCGCGTTTGAGGGCGGCCGCGTGGTCGAGCACTTCGCCGTAAACACGACGGGCAAGGAGGGCGTGCTCGGCACGATTGCGACGAACCCACCGACCTCGCAGGCGC
>DASPKR010000047.1:0-2496 GCA_035627975.1 Pyrinomonadaceae bacterium
AGCTTGAACTGTATGGCCTGGAACTCCGAGATCGGGCGGCCGAACTGGTTGCGTTCCTTCGAGTACTTGAGGGCGGACTCGTATGCGCCCTGCGCGATGCCTACTGCGAGCGCGGCGATGGAGATTCGGCCGCCGTCAAGAATCTGCATGGCCTGTATGAAGCCTAGGCCCTCCGGCCCGAGGCGGTTCTCGTCCGGCACGTAGCAGTCTTCGAAGATGACGCTCGCCGTCTCGGAGGCCCGAAGGCCGAGCTTGTCCTCCTTCTTGCCGGGGCCGAAGCCCTTCATGCCCTTCTCGAAGATGAAGGCCGTGATGCCCTTCGAGCGCATCGCGCGGTCGGTCGAGGCCACGGCCACGCACGTGTCGCCGTGGATGGCGTGCGTGATGAAGTTCTTCGAGCCGTTGACGACCCAACCCTGCCCCTTGCGCACGGCCGTCGTGCGAGTCCCCGAGGCGTCGGAGCCCGCGCCCGGCTCTGTCAGCCCCCACGCGCCGAGGTGCTTCCCCTGAGCTAGCGGGACGAGGTACTTGCGCTTCTGCTCCTCGGTGCCGAACACGTAGATGTGGTTCGAGCATAGCGAGTTGTGCGCCGCGACCGAGATGCCCACGGAGCCGTCAACGCGCGAAAGCTCCTCGATGATGGTCGCGTACTCTATATAGCCCATCCCGGCGCCGCCGTACTCCTCGGGGAAGATGACGCCCATGAAGCCCTGCTCGGCGAGCTTCGGGACAAGCTCGGAGGGAAAGTGCTGGCGCTCGTCCCACTCGCGCACGTGCGGCGCTATCTCGCCCTCTGCGAACTCGCGAACGCTCATCTTTATCTGCTGCTGGTCTTCGCTTAAGTCGAACTCCATCTGTACGGACTGCCCCTCGGGTTAAAGATTTTTCTGCGGTCATTTCATTCTACTTGGAATGTGGCGACAAGCGAAGCGCCCGCTAACGGGCGCTTGTGCTGTTTATTCTGCAACGAATGCCCCGGCCTTTCGTCCTACCGCGCACGCCCCTTGGCTGCAACCTTCTTCGCGCTGCGCCCTTTCGCTCCGGGCTTGCCCGCACGCCCGCGCCTCTCGCCCTTGAGGCGCGCGACCTCCTGCGGCGTGAGCAGACGGTAGCTGCCGGGCCTGAGCGTCTCGTCCCTGACAGGGCCGATGGCCGTGCGCCGGAGTTTCAAGACGGAGTGGCCGATTGAGTCGAACATGCGGCGAATCTGCTGGTTGCGACCCTCGCCGAGCACGACCTCGAACCAGGCGTTCGAGCCCGTCTCGGCCGTCCGATTTATCTCGGCCGGGGCCGTCCGCACGCCGTCTTCGAGGCGGACGCCGCGGCGCAGCCGCTCGACCTGCTCCTCCGTCGGCACGCCTTTGACCTTCACCTCATAAACCTTCTTGACGTGGTTGCGGGCGGCTGTGACGTAGTTCGTCAACTCGCCGTCGTTCGTCAGTATCAGCAGCCCTTCGGTGTTGAAGTCGAGCCGGCCCACGGGGTGCAGGCGGCCGAGCGAATGCGGCACGAGGTCTGTGACGAGCGGGCGGCCCTCGGGGTCTGAGACGCTCGAAAGGTAGCCGCGCGGCTTGTTGAGCAGCACGTAAACTTTCTCGCGCCCCGCGAGCAGCGGGTTAATCAACCGGCCGCGTACCTTTATGTGGTCGCGGGCGGGGTCGGCCTTCGTCCCCGGCTCGCGCACGACCTCGCCGTTGACCGTGACGTGGCCTGCCTCGATCAACTCCTCTGCGTGCCTGCGCGATGCGAGGCCCGCCGCCGCTATCAGCTTTTGGAGTCGCTCGCTCATCGCGCCCCTACCGTTTGGCTGCCTCGACCAGGTCGCGCAGGGCCGAGAGGTGCTCGCCGGTCAGCGCGACTTCCCTGCCCCCGAGCCGCAGCGCCGCGGACTTACTCGACGCGAGCCGCGCGATGGTCTTGAAGCTCACGTCGGCGCCCATGATTTCCGTGAAGGGGACGCCGCTCATCCCCTCGAAGACCGAGTAGTCGAACTGCCCGAGGTCGAGCGTGGCGCCGTCGGCGACGGCCGAGACCTTGCGCGCCGCGTCGTCGCCGAACTGCGCCGACGATGAGTAGCGCGCGAACGTCACGTGCACGACCGAAGGCGCGGCCGGGCGGCGGCCCACGAGGTCGAAGCTCATGTCAACGTAGAGCGCTTCGCCGGTGTCGCGCTGAAGCTCCAACTGCATGAGCCGCACGACGCGCGCCCCGCGGAAGTAGAAGACCTCGGCGCGCCCGACCTTCACGCGCCGCTGCGGGCGCTGGTTTTTATAGATGACGGGCGGAAGATCCCCCTCTTGCGCACGCGCGGCTGGGGAGGCCGTGAGAGCGAAGGCGGCACAGGCGATGACGACGAACAGGCTGTTTCTCTTAAGCATACGGGTAAGGCTTCACTCGGCGCCGCCCGCCAGGTCTTCGAAGTCCTCGACGTTGGGCAGCTCGCTCAAATCCTTGAGGCCGAATTGCAGGAGGAATTCTTTCGACGTGCCGTACATC
>DASPKR010000048.1:0-7588 GCA_035627975.1 Pyrinomonadaceae bacterium
GCACCTCCTCGTCGGGCTCGCCCGTCTTGTCCCAGAGGTAGTCGCTCATCTCTCAACGCCTTTCGCCCGAGCCTCTCGCGCAGGAGCTTCATCCCGCGGTGCAGGTTCACGCGCACGGAGGCGGGCTGCAATCCCGTCCGCTCGGCTATCTCCGGCCCGGTCATGCCCTCGACGAGCCTGAGCACCAGCGTCTCGCGGTAAGCCTCGGGCAGCTCCCTTATAGCTTCGAGCGCCTCGGCGGCCTCGCCCGTCGCCGGAGGCGTCTCGGCCAGCCCCTCCTTCAACTCCTCGGTCTCGCGCGCACGGCGGTGAAAATCCGTCGCGCGGTTACGCGCTATCATTGCCACCCAAGGGCCGAAGCGCGCGGCGTCGCGTAAGCCGCCGATCTTCCTGAAGGCCGTGAAGAACACGTCCTGCACGAGGTCGCCGACGTGGTCGTAAGGCACGCGCGCGAGCAGCACGCCGTGCACGAGCGGCGCGTAGAGATGGTAGAGCCGCCCGAACGCCTCCCGGTCGCCCGCGCGCACGGCCTCGACGAGCGCGGCCTCGGGCGCTTCCGCCCCGCGCGCCGACTGCCTGCGCCCTCCGTCCGTGAAGAGCATCACGCCGCTGGTCTCGACCTCGAGCATTTCGGGAATCCGCGAGCCTTCCGACCTTAGAGACGCGTGCGGGGGCGCGAGCGTTAACGCCTGAGTTTTCAGAATATGGTGTAGATGAAGGGCGCGAGCGCGGAGCTCTGCGCGAAGACGAGCAGGGCGCCCAGAAGCAGTAGCACTATGACGATGGGCAGCAGCCAGAGCTTCTTGTTCTGCCGCAGGAACAGCCAGACCTCCCCGGCCAGTGAGAGTTTGCCCATGAGCGCCTTAATCCTCCCGTGCTTCGAAGAACTTACTTGTCAGAACAGCCGCTCGAACTGCTCCCGCTCCTGCCTGGTTCTCTTTCTCTCGACCCAGTAGCTCTCCCCGCGCTCCGAGCGCCGCCGGAGCGGGTCTCGGCCCGCGAGGCGCGACGCGAGCCCGTAGGGCGCGAACACGCCGTAGTACATCAGAGTCAGCAGCACGCGGCTGTTGACGTAGCCGAGCGCGACCGCCAGCCGCATCCACGCCGCGTGGAAGAGGCGCGCCGCGCGCGGCGCCGCGAGGGCGACGACGATTAAGAGCAACGCGGTGCCGCCCGCGACGGCGACGACGACGGTGCGCCCGCGGTACAGGTTCCACGCGGCGACGCCGAGCAGCACGGCCGCGACCACGAGCGCCGTCTTCCGCGCCTGCGCGTCGGTCGCAACCCCCGCGCCGCCGTGCTCGCGCCTGACTCTCCCGCCCGGCTCAGTCAAGCTGGAACTCCTCCTGCCACGAAAAATCCGCCGCCTCGGCCGCCTCCGCCTGCTCGCCCTTTAGCAGAAGGAAGTCTCCCATCACGAGGCAGTCCATCTCCGTTCGCATGAAGCAGGCGTAGGCTTCGGCCGGGGCGCACACAATCGGCTCGCCGCGCACGTTGAAGGAGGTGTTGACGAGCACGGGGCAGCCGGTGAGGCGCTCGAAGGCTGAGAGCAGCTCGTAATACAGCTCGTTGTCCTCGCGCCTGACGGTCTGCACGCGCGCCGAATAGTCAACGTGCGTCACCGCCGGGATGACGGAGCGCGGCACGTTCAGCTTCTCGATGCCGAACAGGCGCCGCTCGCCCTCCGTCATCTCGCGCCGCAGGTGCTCGCGCACGGGCGCGACCAGTAGCATGTAGGGCGAGTCGCAGTCGAGCTCGAAGAAGTCGGAGACGCGCTCGCGCAAGATTGACGGCGCGAACGGGCGGAAACTTTCGCGGAACTTTATCTTCAAGTTCATCTGCGACTGCATGCGCGGCGAGCGCGGGTCGCCGAGTATGCTGCGTGCGCCCAGGGCGCGCGGGCCGAACTCCATGCGCCCCTGGAACCACCCGACCACCTTCTCCGCGGCGAGCAGCCGCGCCGCCGTCCCGGCCAGCTCCGCGCGCCCGACTCTTTTGTACTGCGCGCCGGTTGAAGACAGGAACTCCTCTATCTCCTCGTTCGAGAATTCCGGCCCGAGGTAGGAGCCGCTCATGCCGTCGGAGCGGCCGCGGCAGACATCCTCGACGCGGCGCTCGTTGCCCAGGTACTGGTGCCAGACCGAGAGCGCCGCGCCCAGAGAGCCGCCCGCGTCGCCCGCGGCGGGCTGAACCCACACGCGCTCGAAAGGCCCCTCGCGCAGTATCCGGCCGTTGCCGACACAGTTGAGCGCGACGCCCCCCGCGAGGCACAGGTTGCGCTCGCCCGTCTGCTTGTGCGCGTGGCGGGCCATGCGGAGCATCGCCTCCTCGGTCACCTCCTGCACGGAGCGCGCCAAGTCCATCTCGCGCTGCGTCAATTCGCCCTCGGGCTTGCGCGGCGGGCCGCCGAAGAGACGGTCGAACGCCGCGTTCGTCATCGTGAGCCCTGCGGCGAAGTCGAAATACTTCATGTTGAGGCGCAAGCTTCCGTCTTCGCGCAGGTCAACCAGCTCGTCGAGAATCTTCCCCACGTAGCGCGGCTCGCCGTAGGGCGCGAGGCCCATAACCTTGTACTCGCCGGAGTTGACGCGGAAGCCCGTGTAGTAGGTGAAGGCCGAGTAGAGAAGGCCCAGAGAGTGCGGGAAGTGTAGCTCCCTGAGCAGGTGCAGCTCGTTGCCGCGGCCGTAGCCGTAGGAGGACGTGGCCCACTCGCCGACGCCGTCCATCGTGAGCACGGCCGCCGACTCGAACGGAGAGGGGAAGAAGGCCGAGGCGGCGTGCGATTCGTGGTGCTCGGTGAAGAGAACCTTGCCGCCGAAGCCCGACTCCTTCTCTATCTGCTCGCGCGCCCAGAGCTTCTCTCGCAGCCACAAAGGCATCGCCATCAAAAACGAACGCAGGCCCCGCGGCGCGTAGTCTATGTAGGTTTCCAGGAGCCGCTCGAATTTCAGGAGCGGCTTGTCGTAAAAGGCTACGTGGGTCAGGTCGTCGGGCCGGAGCCCCGCGTGCTTCAGGCAGAACTCGACGGCTCGCGAGGGGAAGCGGTGGTCGTGCTTCTTCCTCGTGAAGCGCTCCTCCTGCGCGGCGGCGACTACGCGGCCGTCGCGCACCAGGCACGCGGCCGAGTCGTGGTAGTAGGCTGAAATGCCGAGGATGTTTACTGCCATCTTTTCTGTAGTCGCGGTTACAGACGCGGGCGCGCGGGAGATTTTATACTGTCGGCGTCGTGGGCGCGAACGCCCGCGGCGGCCGGTTGACCGCGCGCCGGAATGAAAATAAGCTAGCGGCAAAAGGGAGGGACATAAAACTAATGTCGAGCAATGTTGGGGCGATGCCCATCAACATAGGCATCGAGGAGGGCGACCGACGCGAGATAGCCGACGGCCTTTCGCGCCTGCTTGCGGACACCTACACGCTTTATCTTCGCACGCACAACTATCACTGGAACGTCACGGGGCCGATGTTCCAGACGCTGCACCTTATGTTCGAGACGCAGTACAACGAGCTGGCCCTCGCCGTTGACCTCATCGCCGAGCGCATACGCGCGCTGGGCTTCCCCGCGCCCGGCACTTACGCCGAGTTCGCGCGCCTCTCTTCAATCAAGGAGGAGGAGGGCGTGCCGTCCGCGACGGAGATGATACGCAAGCTCGTCGAGGGCCAAGAGGCGGTCGTCCGCACGGCGCGCGGCATCTTCCCCGCGGTCGAGAGAGTGAGCGACGAGCCCACGGCCGACCTGCTCACGCAGCGCATGCAGCTACACGAGAAGACCGCATGGATGCTCCGCAGCCTCCTCGCCGAGGAAGGCACGGCCGCCGCGAAGGGCGCGTAAAAGAAGAGGCTGGAGACTAGGGGCTAGAGGCTGGCTAGGAGGTGACTCTTAGCCGGCCTCTAACTCTTTGGCGATGCGGCGCACCGTCTCGAGCGTGTCAATCTCTTCTGGCGACTTGTCGTCGCGAAGGCGCAGTATGCGCGGGAAGCGGAGGGCGTAGCCGCTCTTGTGCCGCTTAGACTCCTGCACGCGGTCGAAGGTGACTTCTAACACTATCTTCGGCTCGACGACGCGCACGCGCCCGTGCGCGAACTCCTGAAGGGTGTGGGCGCGGAACCACTCGGTCAGCTCGGCGAGCTCGGCGTCGGTCAGCCCTGAGTAAGCCTTGCCGACGTTGAGAAGCTCGGGGTCTTCCTCCGAGCGGCGCACGGCGAAGGTGTAGTCGGAGAGGAGGTGCCGGCGCTTGCCATGGCCGACCTCGACGGCGGTGACGACCACGTCGAGCGTGGCGAGCGCGCGCTTCAGCTTCAGCCACTCGCGCCCGCGCTTGCCCGGCTTGTAGCGGGAGCGCGGGTCTTTAATCATCAACCCCTCGTTGCCGCGAGAGCGCGCCGCGTCGAACTCCTCGTCTAGCGCCATGACCTCCCTCAACAGCTTCACCCCCGAGAGCCTCAGCGCCGCGGCCTCGTCGCCGCCGCCCGCGAGCGCTTCGAGCTCGGCCCTTCGCGCGCTCAAAGGCTCGTCAATCAGCACGCGCCCCGCGGCGTAAAGCAGGTCGTAGGCGACGAAGGCGACGGGGACTGCCCGCAGAAGCTCTTCGCCCACGGTCTTGCGGCCCAGCCGCTTTTGCAATTCGAGGAAGGGCAGGATTGAGGCGCCGCGCACGGGGACGATCTCGCCGTCAATGACGGCGTCGGAGGCGAGCGATTGGAGCGGCGCGACCAGTTCGGGGAAGCGGTGCGTCACCTCGTCGAGCGTGCGCGTGTAGAGCGCGACGCGGCCGCCCTGCGCGTGCGCCTGCGCGCGTATGCCGTCGAACTTGTCCTCGACCATGAACTCCTCGGGCATCGTGCGCGCGATGTCCGAGAGGTCTTCTGCCGCCGTGGCGAGCATGAACTTGATAGGGTGGAACAGGCGCATCGAGACGCCTTCGAGCTCGCCGCGGCGGGCGCGCACGGCCGTCTCGCCTATGTCGCCCGTGAACATGTTGACGCGCGCAACGTCCGCTAGCGGGCGGCCGAAGGCGCGCGCGACGGCGTCCTCGACGAGCCCCTCCTTCAGACCTATGCGCAGGTCGCCGGCGAGCAGCTTGACGAGGTACTTGGCTTCGAGCGGCGTCGCGCCGGAGAGGGCGCCGACCAGCAGCGCCTTCTTGTTCTTCGTCCCGCGCGTCCCGCTCAGAAGCTCTACGAGCGACTGCGCCTCGGCGAGAGTGAGAGAGGGGGACGTCGCGCCGCCGCGAGTCTCGGTGAACGCCTCGAAGGCCACGTCGCCCGAGTCGCCCAGGCGCACGTAGCGCGGGCGCAGGTTCTCCACGTCCAAGCCCGTGACCTCGCTAATGGCGTCGCGCAGGAGGCCGGTGCCTACGTTCGTCGTGCGCGCGTCGCTCAAGGGGAAGACGTGGCCGGCGAAGTAGCGCGCGGCGCGCGCCAGGTCTTCGTCGCCGAGGCGGTCGAAGTAGGCGCCCAAGAGCGCGGCCTTCTCCAGCTTCTTCGTCGTCGCCGCGACCGACTCGGCCGCGCGCGCGAACTCTTCCAGCGAGCCCGGCGCCTGACTGGCGGGCGGTCCCTGCCTGGCAGATTTTTTAGCGCGCGGCATTGGCGGGATTTATGATTCTGCGGCGAGCATCATCTCCGGGGCGACGCGGGCGGCCTCCAGCTCGGTCGGCTCGCCGAAGACTTCGGGGTGGATTATGCGGGAGAGGATTTCGGCGCCTTCGACTACGCGCGGGCCGGGACGGCTGAAGTAGCTCGTCGCGTCAACGGCCCAGGCCCGGCCCTCGTGCACGGCCGGCAGCTCTCCCCAGCCCGCGGGCAGGCGCGCCGACCGGAGCGCGCGCAGAGTGTCTTCCTTGTAGTAGCCGCACGGCGCGAGCACTATCACCTCGGGCGCGTAGTCGCGTATCTCATCGGCCGTCGTCGTGCGCGACTTCGCGCCGGCCGAGCCGAACGAGGCGTCGCCGCCCGCGAAGGCGACCTGCTCGGGAACCCAGTGGCCTGGCGCGAAGGGCGGCTCTAGCCATTCGAGGACGAGCGTGCGCGGCCGGGTCTCGACTTCGGTGAGCAGCACGGCCAGCGCGTCGAGCCGCACGGAGAGCTCGCCGACTACCGCCTCGGCCTCCGCCTCCCTGCCGGTCAGGCTCCCCACCTCGCGTATGTTGGCGAAGATGTCCCTGATGGTGTTCGGCTCGAGCGACAGCACGCGCGCCTCGCCGGCGAGCAGGCGCGCCGCCTGTAGGACGGTCTTGTAGCTGACGGCGCAGACCTCGCAGAGCTCCTGCGTGATTATCAGGTCGGGGCGAAGCTCACGCAGCAGCGCCTCGTCGAGGTCGTAGATGGAGCCGTGGCCGTCCAGCTGCGAGCGCACGGCGTGGTCAATCTCGCGGCTCGTCATCGTCTCGTGCGAGACGCGGCTGGCCGTGAGCCTCGGCTTGCCCGCGACCGACGCGGGGAAGTCGCACTCGTGCGTGACGCCGACGAGCGCGTCTTCGAGGCCGAGCGCGCAGACAATCTCCGTCGCCGACGGTAAAAGCGAAACGATGCGCGGCGCTTCTCTCAATCCGTTGAGCCCTTCCGACTTGTGCGTTGTAAGCTTGCCCGAGCTTGGCGCACGCGCGCGGGGGCTGTCAAGGCAGGCCGCCCCGCGCGGCTTTCGCGCCCGCACGCCGAAGGGTTACAATCCACGCCGAAGGGAGGCCGGCGATGCAGGAGACGGAGGGTTTGCGGGTCGAGGGCGCCGTGGATCACATAGCCGTGAGGTCTGAAGACCTCCGCGCGGACGTGCGCGAGTTCGAGCGGTTGGGCTTCCGCGTCGAGACGCTCTACGAGGACTGGGCGATGCTCAGGGACGCGCGCGGCTTCGGCGTGGCGCTGCTACCGCCGGGTTCGAAGCACCCGCCGCACATGGCTCTGCGCGTCGAGTCGCGCGAGGAGCTAGAGGAGGCCGCGCGCCGCGAGAACCGGCCCGTCCGCGAGCACCGAGACCGCTCGCTCTCCTTTTACACGCGCGGCGTCGGCGGCCAGGCGCTCGAAGTCATCTACTACCCGCCGGGCTACAAGAAAGAATAGTTTCAGGTTCCGGTTTCAAGTTCCGAGCGACCGCCCGACTTGAAACCCCGGAGCCTTGAACCCGGAACTTAGCTCATGCCGACCGTTCTTCTGGTCTTCGAATTTCTGGGGACGACTGAGCTGATGGTGATAGCGCTCGTGGCGCTCATCATCTTCGGGCCGCGCAAGCTCCCCGAGATAGGGCGCAAGCTCGGCCGCGGCATGGCCGAGTTCAAGCGCGCCTCCGAGGACTTCAAGCGCACGTGGGAGTACGAGGTCGAGGTCGAGCGCAGGCAGGAGGCCGCCCCGCGCGTCGAGCAGGAGACGGCGGCCGCGCGCACTTCCCTGCTCGACGAAGGCTCGCGCGGCGACACGGCCGAGGACATATTCACCGGCCAGGCCGTGCACCCGACGGCCGAGCCCGACGGCGCGCAGACCATCCCGCGCACCCCGCCCGGCGCGACGGAGCTCCCCGAGGCCGAAGCCAACACCGCCGCAGCGCCCGCGCACGAAGAGCCGGAGGCCGGCGCTCGCGAACCGACGGCTTAAAAGC
>DASPKR010000049.1:0-7180 GCA_035627975.1 Pyrinomonadaceae bacterium
CGGGCTCCGACTCGTCGAGACCCATGCGCTTCATCAGGCCGAGAATCCTCTCGCCGCCGAAGCGCGAGAAGAGAGGGTCTGTCAGCGCGGCGTGGAAGGTCACGCGCGCGGCGCAGGGGAGCGCGCGCACGGCCTCTACGACGGCGCGGTCCCTCGAAGCCAGAGGGTGGTGCTCAGCCACGATGGTGCGCAGGCGCTCGGGGCCGCCGGCCGCCGCCGATGCGTGCGACTCCGGCTTCCTCATGTGGGCCGCGAGCGCGAGCCAGACCGAAGCACCCGCCCCGCACAGCGACGACGGTTCAAGAGACGAGCCCGAGCGGTGCTCTATCCCGCGCTCGCGCAAGGCGGCCGCCGCGGCCGAGAGCGTTCCCTCGAAATGCGCGACGACGAGGACGTTCAGCCCCGCGCGCCTCGCCTCCTCGGCCTCGCGGCAGACGCCGTCGAGCTTCCGCCCTGCGTCGGCCCAGACCACCTCTTCGTAACTTTCGCGCGCCATTGCCCCTTCAGGATACCACCGCCCGAGGCGCCACTTCTGCTAAGATAGCGCCGCCGCGGCCTCGGTCGGGCCGCGCGCTTTCTAAAGACTTTCTTCAAACGCCGGAGACTTACGGGGATGCCCCTTGAATCCAACAGCGCCGCGAGCGTCTCTCCCGCGCTCGTCTTCGAGCTGGATAACGGCAGCAGCTTCACCTTCAACTTCCAGATGGACGGGCGCGTTACCGTCATAGGCTTCCAGGACGGCCGCGTCGTAACGGGCTCGCTCGAAGACGAGCAGGTCGAGGAGCTGCGCGAGGCCCTCAACGAGTACGTCACGAAGAGAAAGGGGTGACGGCGCGGCCGGCCCCGCTTCCCTTGACCCTCGCGCCTGAGCGGGGCAAGATCAACGCGTATGTTTTACAGAGCCCCCGCCGCACGCAGCAAGACCTCCCCGACACTCCTGATCGCGCTGCTCGCAGGCGCGTTCCTCTATGCCCCCGCCGAAGCGCGCGCGCAGCAGGACTTCGAGCGCGACATAGACGCCTCGGGGCAGGTCGAGCTTCGCGTCAAGAACCGGCTGGGCCGGGTGACCGTGCTCGCCGAGGACGACCGCAGTCAGGTCTCCGTGCGCGCGGCCTCTGCGGGGCAGCCCGTGGGCGAGCGCGACGTGCGCGTCGAGACGGGCACGGGCTCCGTCACGATTGACGTTGAGCGCGAGTCGGCGCGCAAGCGCGACGCGGCCTCCGACGGGCGCAAGGTACAGCTCAGCCCCGCGCAGATCGAGCGCGAGCGCATAGACGTGACGGTGCGCGTGCCCGCGCGCTCGCGCGTCGTCGTAGAGACCGAGGCCGGGGCGGTGGACGTGGTCGGGAACGTCTCCGAGGCCGAGGTCAGGACAGACACCGGCACCATCCGGGCCGACGTGCCGCTCGACGCGCTGCGCTACAGCTTCCGATGGAGTTTGAGCCGACCGCGCTTCTTCAGCGAGGTGGAGCTTCCGAAGGTGAAGCAGCCGCGCGGCGGCGGCTATGAAATCTCCGGGCGCTTCGGCGACAACAAGAAGGCGAAGAAGGAGGAGCGCGTCCGGCTCGATTTGGAGACGGCGCGCGGCGTACTCCTCTTCGGCGTCAAGGACGAGTCGCGCGTCCCCTCAGACCTCCGCGAGCGCGAGCTGACCGAGGCCGCGCGCGCCGTCATACGCAGCGGCGACGTGGAGCTGATTGACGCGATACGGAAGGCCGCGCCCCGCCTCGTCGGCGAGTACGCCGCCACGCTCCCGCCGCGCGAGGGCGAGCCCGTGCTCGGCACGCGCGCCGCGAACCCCTTCGACGTGAAGACCCCTGCCGGCGCCGGCCTCGCGCGCGTGCAGGCGCGCGTGACAGACCGCACGGGCCGCGCCATCAGCGGCCTTACGGCCAAAGACTTCACCGTCACGGAGGACGGGCAGGCGCGCGAGGTGCGAGAGGTCACTCCGGCCACGGCGCCTTTCAACCTCGTGCTGCTCCTGGACGTTTCGGGCAGCGTCGAGGAGCGGCTCGACTTCATCCGAAAGGCCGCGCTCGCCTTCGTCAACACCATCGGCCCGCAGGATCGCGTCGCGGTGGTGAGCTTCCGCGACGACGTGCAGCTAATCTCCGAGTTTACGACCGACCGCCAGCTACTCGCGCAGAGGATAAAGCGCATACAGGCGGGCGGGGCCACCGCGCTCTACGACGCGCTCGCCTACTCGCTCGTCCACACGCTGAAGCCCCTGCGCGGCGAGCGCACGGGCATCGTCGTCCTCTCGGACGGCGACGACAACCGCTCGTTCGTCACGCTCCCCGCGATACTCGAGGCCGTGCTCGAATCGGGCGCGATAATCTACCCGCTCTACGTGCCTTCGGGGCTCATACCCGCCTCGGGCGCTCCGCAGCCCGTCACGACACTCGACCCGATGCGCACGAGATACCTGACCCTGACCTCGCGCGCCGGCGAGGAGGGGCGCAAGCTCGCAGAGCTTTCGGGCGGCACCTTCTACCCCGTCACGCGCGTCGAGCAGTTGCAGCAGGCATACGACGACGTGGCCGCGCAGCTTCGCACGGCCTACACGATAACTTACGAGTCGGCCGCCGGGTCGCGGCCCGGCGCGCGCGTGCGCGTGCGGGTCGCGCGTGAGGGCGCCTCCGTTCGTCTGTCGCCGGCAGTGGGCGTCGCCGAGGGCGCGGCCGCGCGCCCCTCCCCCTGAAGCCGTTCGGAGGAAGAGGAGTTTTAAAGGGCAAGGGGGAGAGAGATGTTCGAGCCGAGATTGAAAAGGCGGGCGCCGAGGGTGAAGACGCGGACAGCTTCTCTCCTGGCGCTCGCCTTCCTTCTTCTGCCCTTCCACTCCGCCCCGGCCGGCCTCGCGCGGCAGGAGCCTCCGGCTGCCCCGGCGCCCACCCAGACGCCGACACCAACGCCTTCGCCTTCGCCTACTCCCGCCCCGACTCCCGACGAGGCGGACGATGTCGAGCGCATCAACACAGACCTCACGAACGTTCTACTGAGCGCGACCGACTCGAAGCGCCGCTTCGTCACGACCCTTAAGGCCGAAGACTTGCGCGTTTTGGAAGACGGCGTCGAGCAGCGCCTCATCTCCTTCCAGCAGGAGACGGACGCGCCGCTCGCGCTCGCCGTCCTCGTTGACACGAGCGCCTCGCAGGCCGGCGTGCTCCGCGACGAGCAGGAGGCCGCCCGCGCCTTCTTCGCCTCAGTCCTGCGCCCCGGCAAGGACACGGGCGCGGTCGTCTCCTTCACGGGCATCACCCGCGTCGAGCAGCCGCCGACGGGCGAGCGCGAACGGCTCAACGCCGCCATTGACGCCACCAAAGTCCTCTACCCCGTCAACAGCCCCGAGTGCGAGGACGAAGACACGCCCGAGGAGGTGCGTGTGCGCTGCCAGACGGCCGTCTGGGACGCCATAGCCATCACCTCCGGCGAGGTGCTCTCACGCACGCCCGAGACGGCCCGCCGCGCAATCGTCCTGCTCTCGGACGGCGACGACTACAGCAGCAAGCTCACCATCTATCAATCGGTCGAGCACGCCGCCCGCAACAACGTCGTCGTCTATTCAATCGGCATACGCGACCGCGACGTGGGCGTCGGCGACCTGAGGAAGGATAACCTGCGCCGCGTGTCGGAGGAGACGGGCGGGCGCGCCTTCTTCCCCAAAAACAGGGCGGAGCTCGACTCCGCCTTCGCGCAGGTAGAGCGCGAGCTGCGCTCTCAGTACCTCCTCTCCTACTCGCCCACCAACAAGGCGCGCGACGGCCGCTACCGCCGCGTCACGGTCGAGATAGTCAACCCCGCCCTTCGCAAACAGAAGCTCCGGCTCCTCTACCGCCGCGGCTACTACGCCCGCGGCGGCGAGAGGCCCGCGCCCGCCGCGACGAACGACGACTGAAGGGCGTCCCGCCCGGCTCGTCGTTCCGCCCCCGCGGCCTCTTCTGGTATCCTTCACCCCGAGTTATGACCCGGCCCCTTCTAATGTCGCTCTTCGACGAAGCCGAGCGCCGGCCGCTCACCGTGTCGGAGCTGACCTCGCAGGTGCGCGGCACCCTGGAGAACCGCTTCTCCGCCGTCTGGGTCGAGGGCGAAATCTCGAACTTCAAGGCCGCGCCCTCCGGCCACTGGTACTTCACCATCAAGGACGAGGGCGCGCAGGTGAGGGCCGCCTGCTTCCGCGGCATCAACTCGCGCATACGCTTCCGGCCCTCGGACGGGCTGCTCGTCCGCGTGCGCGGCCGCCTCACGGTCTATGAGCCGCGCGGCGACTACGAGCTGATGGTCGAGGCGCTAGACCCCGTCGGCGCCGGCGCCCTGCGCGTCGCCTTCGAGCAGTTGAAGGAGCGCTTAGCGGCCGAGGGCCTCTTCGACGAAGAGCTCAAGCGCGAGCTGCCCATCCTCCCGCGCCGCATAGGCGTCGTCACTTCCCCCGCGGGCGCGGCCGTCCGCGACATCATCCGAACTATAGAGCGGCGCACGCGCACCGTGAGCATCCTCGTCGCCCCGGCGCGCGTGCAGGGCGAGGGCGCCGGGCGTGAGATCGCGCGCGCGCTCGCGGCACTGAACGAGCACCACCTGCGCGCCGTCGCGCAGGGGCGCGTGGAAGAGCAACTGGACGCCGTCATCGTCGGGCGCGGTGGCGGCGCGGCCGAAGACCTTTGGGCCTTCAACGACGAGGAGCTTGCCCGTGCCATACGCGCCTCCGCCCTGCCCGTGATTTCGGCCGTGGGCCATGAGACGGACTTCACCATCGCGGACTTCGCGGCCGACGTGCGCGCGGCGACGCCGACGGCCGCCGCCGAGCTGGTAGCCGAGCGCGAGGACGAGATTGCCGACTACGTCGAGTCGCTCACGCACAACCTGGTGAACTCCGTCCGCTACCGCGTCATAAGCGAGAGGGCGCGCGCGCAGGAGCTCGCGATGTCGCACGGCTTTGACGAGGTGCGCTCGCGCCTGCGCGCGGCGCGCTCGGAGGCAGACTCGGCGGCGCTCAGGCTCGAAAGGCTTTTGAAGGAAAGGGCGGCGCGCACGCGCCGAAGGCTCGACGACGCCGCTTGCCGTCTCTCGCCAGCGGGGATGGCGGCGCGCGCGGCGGGCGCGCGCGTGCGGCTCGCGCTCGCGGGCGCGGGGCTGGAGGCCGCGGCGCGGGCGCGGCAGGACGACGCGCGGGGCCGCCTCGCCGTCGCCGCCGCCTCGCTCGACGCGCTCTCGCCGCTCGCCGTGCTGGGCCGGGGCTACGCGCTCGCCGAGGACGAGCGCGGCGAGATACTCCGCAAGTCTTCGGCCGCGCGAGAGGGCGAGCGCGTGAGGGTTCGGCTCGCCGAGGGCGCGCTCCGCTGCCGCGTCGAGGAAGTCGAGGGGGAGACCTAAGCGATGTCGCATCCGACGCAGGGGCGCGGGGGCCGAAAGAGCCGCATCGTCATTGACGTTACGAAGGCGCAGGCCGAGGCGCAGGCGCGCCGCGCGCGCGGGCGCGGCCGGGGCCGTCGAATACTTTCGGTTGCGGCGCTCGTCGTGCTCGGCGTCGTGCTGCTCGCCTTCGCGGGCGGCTACTTCTGGTGGCAGAGCTACAAGAAGGGGCCGGCCTACAGCCTCGCCCTCATGGTTGACGCGGCGCGGCGCGACGACATGCAGGCGGTCGAGTCGCTCATAGACAGCGACACGATAGCGCAGGGTTTCATCCCGCAGGTGATAGAGAGGCTGACGGGGCCTAACGCGCCGCCGCTCACGCCGCAGGCGCGCGCCTCGGTGGCGACGGCCCTGCCGCAGCTCATACCGCGCGTGCGCGAGACCGCCCGCGAGGAGGTCGCCGCGATGGCGAAGTCGGCCGCGGGGCCTCTGCGCACGGGCGCAAACCTCCCGTTCCCACTCTTCGCGGTCGCGCTCTCCCGCGCCGTCAACATCAAGGAGGAGGGAGACACCGCGGTCGTCACAATCCCCGGTGTTGACGCGAGCTCGGAGATGACCATGCGCCGCGACGGCGAGCGCTGGAAAGTCATAAACGTCAGGGACGAGCAGCTCGCGGCCGGCATCGCCGCCAGGCTCGCGCCGAGCCTTCCCGCGCAGCAGCAGCAACAACAGCAGCAGCAGGGCCAGCCGCGCCGCAGGGGCGGCCGCTAACTGAAACTCACGGACGAGAGAATGCCGAGACGAGAACAGACAGTCAAAGAAGCGGCGCCGCAGACCTTCGAGGCGCAACTCGCGTCGCTCGAAAGCATCGTGCGCGAGTTAGAGCACGGCGACCTGCCTCTGGAGCGCAGCCTGGAGCTTTTCGAGCAGGGCGTGCGGCTCTCGCGCGAGTGCCAGGAGCGACTGAACGAGGCCGAGCGCCGCATCGAAGTCCTGCTGCGCGGCGGCGACGGCTCGACACTAGCCGTCCCGTTCGAGGCCGATGAGTTCGGCGTCGGCGCGGAAGACGACACGGAAGATGATGAGAGCGTCTTCTGAAGGCCGCGCGGCCGACGCCTCACTCGACGAGGCGCGCGCCTTTCTCGCTCGCGTGCGCTCGGCGGTCGAGGCCGAGCTGGGCGCCCTTGTGCCGCCCGAGAGCGCGGAGCCGCGCGCCGTCCACGCGGCGATTCGCTGGAGCCTCTTCGCGCCGGCCAAGCGCCTGCGGCCGGCGCTCGTCTTCGCCGCGGGCGAGACCTTCGGGGCGCAGCCCGCCGCGCTCACCCGCACGGCCTGCGCCTTCGAGATGATCCACACCTACTCGCTCATACACGACGACCTGCCGGCGATGGACGACGACGACCTGCGGCGCGGGCGCCCCACCTGCCACGTCAAGTTCGGCGAGGCGACGGCCATACTCGCGGGCGACGCCCTCCAGGCACTCGCCTTCCGGGCCATAGCCGAGGACGAAAGGCTCGACGCCGCGCGTCGCGTCGCGCTCGTCGCTGAGCTTGCGCGCTCGGCCGGCACCCCCGAGGGGATGGTCGCGGGGCAGGCGCTCGACCTCGCGGCGGAGGCGCGCGAGGGCGTGACGACAGGCGAGCTTGAGTTGATACACCGGCGCAAGACGGGCGCGCTGATACGCTCGGCGGCGCGGGCCGGCGCGCTTGTGGCGGGCGCGAGCGCGCGGCAGCTCGAATGCGTCACGCGCTACGCAGAAGAGCTGGGGCTGCTCTTCCAGATAACCGACGACCTGTTGGACGTCACCGCCTCGGCCGAAGACCTCGGCAAGACG